>NZ_JANHGP010000067.1:0-43755 GCF_024494585.1 Acinetobacter sp. 5862 | reverse complement strand
CCATTAGAGAAATTTGCTCAGCTTGTTGATTATCATAAGACTTTTCAAACTGTCGCACCTCATGTTTGAATTCGCCGAGCATTTGGAAGCCCTATTTCAAATGGAATACATGAAAATCTATTTATTGATGGAACACGTAAACCAACGCATATGCCTCTAGATGTTCATCATATTATTGATGACTGGTTTATGAGTAAATTTAATATAAAACCAAGATCAAGTACAGTTTTTGTAGGTACACAGCTAAAAAGTGTTGAGTCATATGCACAATCGAAAGGTGCTGTGATAAAACGCATCTGCTTTCCAATAGGCTCTAAATACATTTACAGTTCAAAAATTCACGATTTATATAGCGATTATAAATTACTAATCATGTCGGATGGTTACGCTGATACTCGTAATATTATTCCTCTATTAGAAGAGTCAAATTATCAAATAACAAATCATCCAGAATTAATACCTCCTGATTTTCTTGGCGAAATTATGGTTTATTGCAATAGTTTTTATTTAGAGGATTTATGAAAAGAACAGATATAAAATACCATCTCCTTTCTGACATCGTACTTACTAATCTTGAACCTGAATTAAAAGAATATCGGGAACTCGACGGAATAAACATTCATATCAGATTTAAATAAAAAACTCGGATGAATAAATCCGAGTTTTCTAAAGAAAAATTGATTATCTATCAAAATTAATGTGGTGCAGGTCCACCCGTAATTGCTTTAGGTTTTGGACTCATCCAAATTAATGCACTCGCAAAAATAAATACAATTGCTAATAACATAAACACATGATTAGCCGAAATCGTAATCGCTTCTTTATCAACTAAATTTGCAATCGTGGCGAGTGTTGCATCAGGTGAAAAACCATTTTGCAGCAAGGTATTTTGGACTTCTTGTGGGTGCAAATTATTCACCATTTCACTACGAGCTACCTTCGTGTGATCATCCCAAATTGTCACTGCAATTGAAGCACCAATCGCCCCTGCCATTGTTCTCAAGAAATTCATTAAACCTGCGGCAGAAGCCATTTCTTGAGGTAAAACAGAGCCCATTGCAATATTCGACAGCGGAATAAAGAAAAACGGCACTGCAAAACCTTGCAAGATTTGTGGCCATGCTAATGACATAAAGTCTGCATCTGTAACCCAAAAAGCTCGCATGACCGTAACCACACCCAACAATGCTAATCCAAAACTAGCCAATGCTCTTGGGTCATATTTAGTTGATAACTTGGCAACAATTGGCGACATCGTCAAACTACCAAAACCCATAGTTGCAGTCAGATACCCTGCCCACGTGGCGGTATAACCCAAGTTAATTTGTAGCCATTGAGGAATCAGGACAATACTGCCAAAGAACGAACCAAAACCAAAAGCGAGCGCAAGCACAGAAACTGCAAATCCACGGTGTCGGAACACATACAGGTTAACCACAGGATGCTTTTCCGTGAGTTCCCAAATCATGAAAACAATAAAACCCACAACTGCCGTTAATGCCAATACAATAATACTGGTACTATTAAACCAATCTCGCTCATGCCCAAGGTCTAGCATCAATTGTAAAGCACCAATCCACAGCACTAACAAACCTAAACCAACTGCATCAATTCGTAATTTCTCAGTTTTAGTTTCTGCCACAGACAGCAAGCGGATGGCTGCCAATACACAGAAAATTCCAACAGGGATATTAATAAAGAAAATCCAATGCCAAGACAGATTATCACTAATCAGTCCGCCCAAAATCGGCCCCAGAATTGGTCCAACCACGGTGGTCATGGCCCACATTCCCATAGCTTGTGAGTGTTTTTCAGGTGGGAAAATTCGCATCAACAAGGTTTGGCTCAGTGGCATTAACGGACCACCGCAAAGCCCTTGTCCAATACGGAAAAATACCAACATTTCTAGTGAGGTCGCCAAACCACATAGGAATGAAAAGATGGTGAAACCAATTAACCCAAACACAAAAACTCTGACTGTGCCAAAACGTCCAGCTAGCCAACCTGTAAGTGGCACACAGATGGCTTCAGCAACGGCGTAAGAGGTAATCACCCACGTCCCTTGTGAACTAGAAACAGCTAAGTTCCCTGTAATATGGGGGACTGAAACGTTGGCAATGGTGGTATCTAGCACCACCATAAAGTTGGAAAGTGCAATGACAAATGCGGCGAGCATTAACCGCCCACCGCTAAGTTCTGCAAAAGGATTCTGCGTTTTCATGGCTGATTACTTCGATGCGAGATCAATGTCCGCTTGCATCGACAACCCTACACGCAATGGATGTTCTGCAAGTTCTTTGGGATCAAGCGTAATACGTACAGGTAAACGCTGTACTACTTTAATCCAGTTTCCTGTCGCATTCTGTGCTGGAATCAAGGCAAATGCGGCACCTGTCCCACCAGAGAAGCCCTGAACTGTCCCGTGATAAACCACATCATCACCATATAGGTCTGAACGAAGCGTTACTTTCTGCCCTGCTTTCACTTTAGCAAGCTGACTTTCTTTATAGTTTGCATCGACATACAGTGCAGATACAGGCACCACTGACATCATCACAGTACCTGGTGCAACACGTTGCCCAATTTGAATATTCTTGCGTGTCACCACACCATCAACAGGCGCACGAATAACGGTACGCTCTAAATCAAGCGTTGCTTGCTCAACATGGGCTTTTGCAACCAAAACATCAGGTGTTGATGCTTCATTTGCCCCTTGAATCAATGCTTCATTTGCAGCAAGTGTACTTTCTGCGGCTTTACGGCTTGAGGTTGCTTGGGCTAAACCCGCTTGAGCTAAATCTAAGCTTGCTTGTGCCGTCGATACTGCACTTTGCGCTTTGCTCAATTCCTCTTTAGAAATCGCTCCTGAAGCAGCAAGTTCATTACGACGCTTTAACTCTAAGTTCGCTTTATCAAAATCTGCTTGCGCTTTACTTACTTGTGCTTGTGCACTATTAATTTCATCATTGCGAACCACAACTTGAGAATTCAATGAGCTACTATTCGCTTGGCTTTGCTTGTATTGACGTTGCGCTTTTGCCAATTCAGCTTGTGCTTGTGCCAACTGGATTTTGGCATCACGCTCATCTACACGAACGAGAACATCACCCTTTTTAACTTGTTGGGTATCTTTCACCAAAACTTCAGCGACTTGTCCACTGACCATTGAGGTGATTTGTGCCGTTTCTGCCCCAACATAGGCATTATCGGTACTGACAGCATGATTAAAGAACAACGCCCAAATAGCATACAAAATTGCTGCAAGGATAAGAATAAGTGCGAAAAATCCTAAAAACTTTTTACGTTTTGCTTTCATTGCATCATCTGATGCCGAATTAGCAGCAATATCTTGTTGATTAGCTTGGGCGTCAGTCATATGTTATTCCTGAAAATTAAAGGGATTTTTAACTTTTGGTTTAATCAGCAGATCAGTTTAATTTTGAAAACTTAACCGAATGTTAAAACAAAAGATCAAAATACAAACAAAAATTTAAATCGCATTTTAACGATAAAAAATCATATGACGAGAATAAAAAAAATAACTGATGCGTTCAATTCTTATATTTTGATAATTATTTTTACTTCACTTTCATTTAAACAATAAAAAAGCGTCAAAAGACGCTTTCATATCAAACACTATACTTAAAAGGCGTAAGAAGCGATTGCGGTTGCAATTGGCTTAGCTTCATCATTGAGCATGGTCATACGCATAGTACAGCCTTTGCGTCCTAAGCGTAATGTTTCCGCACGCGCAGTAAAAAACTGACCACGACCCGGAGCAAGATAATCAACACGCATATCTACAGTTGCTAAACGCGATACTTTCTTAATCGTGTCAGGTAAATCTTCAGGGGTTGCACGGCGATAAAGTTGTTCCATTGCAACCACGCCACCAATACTATCCAGTAATGTCGCAGCAACACCACCATGCAAAATTTGGAAGGCTACATTACCGACCAAGTCAGGCTGCATCTCGATATAACCTTCAATTTGATCATCAACAACGCGCATGCTCATGCCACAATGCTTAAAAAATGGTGAAGAATTAAATGCTTTACAAAGCTGCTTTAATACCACGTCATGATCGGCTTTAGCACCTAACTGAATATTGCCTGTCCAGTTTTTCTTTACATCATTCATACGCTGTCTAAATCCAAAGGAACGATAAACATCCCATTATTTTGTACAAATCTAAAATTATGGGGCTACAATAGCGAGGATATTTAATTGAACTTAGCCGCTAAGCTCTCCCTAGCATGACTTAAATATTTCAATTATTCCTATAGTGTAATACTGAACATCGAGATTGTTATGACTTATACGTTCAATCGTCCCGCTTTTCCCGCGACTCGCATGCGCCGTATCCGTAAAAATGACCAACTTCGTGCCATGGTCAGTGAAACACAACTCACACCTAATCATTTGATTTATCCAGTATTTGTATTACCGGGACAACAACAAAGTCAAGATATTCCAAGCATGCCAAATGTGCAGCGTCTGTCTGCCGATTTATTGCTCAAAAAGGCAGAAAGCCTGCTGGAACTTGGCGTATCCAAGCTTGCGCTATTCCCTGTAACACCACAACAAGATAAAAGTTTAACGGCAGAAGCGGCCTGGCATGAAGAGGGTCTGGTTCAAACCACTTGCCGCTTACTGAAAAAAGAATTACCAGAAATGGTATTGATTACCGATGGCGCACTTGATCCTTATACCACTCATGGTCAAGACGGTATTATTGATGAAACTGGCTATGTTTTAAATGACGAAACGGTAGAATGCCTAGTCAAACAAGCCCTCAGCCATGCACAAGCGGGTGCTGATGTCGTTGCACCAAGTGACATGATGGATGGACGTATTGGTGCGATTCGTCAAGCACTTGAACAAAATGGTTTTATCTATACCAATATCATGGCGTATTCAGCAAAATATGCCTCCAGCTTCTATGGCCCTTTCCGTGATGCAGTGGGTTCAGCAAGTAATTTAAAAGGTGCAAATAAATATAATTATCAAATGGATGTTGGCAATCGTGCCGAGGCATTGCATGAAATTGCACTTGATATTCAGGAAGGTGCAGATATGGTGATTGTAAAACCGGGTATGCCTTATCTAGATGTCGTTCGTGAAGTGAAAGATACCTTTGGTGTACCTACTTTTGTCTACCAAGTTAGTGGTGAATACGCCATGCTTGCAGGTGCGATTCAAAATGGCTGGTTATCTGAAAGCGTGATTTTAGAGTCATTGATGTGCTGTCGTCGTGCGGGTGCAGATGGTATTTGGACATATTTTGCCGAAGATGCTGCACGTAAACTCAAAGAGATGAGATAGCAATCTCCCTTACTGAGCTAAAACACTCCTCACCTCTTTAATATCAAAGAGGTGAATTTTGAAATTGGTTTAATTTTTTATGCATATTGCCATTATTGGTGCGGGTATTAGCGGCTTGATGTCAGCGTTAGAACTTGCTGAACAAGGTTGCTCTGTTGATATTTTTGATCAACAACAAGCAGGTCAGGCTGCCTCATGGGCAGGCGGTGGAATTCTTTCCCCGATGTACCCGTGGCGTTATGCACCAGAAGTTAATCATCTTGCTCAATACGGTAAATCACTGTATCAAATGTGGAATGAAAAACTGCTGCCTATCACGGAGATTGATTTTCAAATCCACAATACAGGCATGCTGATTTTCGATCAGGAAGACTTTGATGTAGGACTGAATTACGCCAATCAATATCAAGAACCCATGCAACAGTGCAATTTGTTAGAACGCAAACAACTTGAACAAATTAATCCGCATATTTCAGAAAAATTTCAACAAGCCATCCATTTTCCGCAATTGTCGAATGTACGTAATCCTCGTTTATTACAATCTCTCATCAGCTATCTTAAACAGCATCCTTTCGTTCGTTTTTTTGAGCACTGCTCAATTGATCAACTGATTGTTAAAAATAAAACGGTACACGGAATACAAACTTCAAATCGTCAAGTTTTTCATGCTGATCATGTTGTTCTGACCTCGGGCGCATGGAGTCAATATTGGGAAGAACACATACATCGACAAATTCCTGTACAGCCCATACAGGGGCAAATGCTGCTGTTCAAAACACCTGAAAACTGGTTACCTACCATGTGCATGAACCGTGTGATGTATCTCATTCCACGTCAGGATGGTCATATTGTCTGTGGTTCGAGTATGGCTGACTGTGGTTTTAGTACGGCTGTGGATGAGCAAACACAGCAAGATATTTTAACGGCGTGTCTAGAAATGGTGCCTGAGCTGGAACAGTTCCCGATTGTGCAACGCTGGGCTGGGTTACGTCCTAGTTCACCTCAAGGAATTCCTTATATTGGTGAAATGCCTGATATAGCCAACTTATGGGCAAATTTTGGGCATTTCCGTAACGGGCTGTGTATGGGTGCTGGTTCGGCGCAATTGTTACGCCAACTCATTTTAAAACAAGCGCCTATTGTTGACCCAAGTGCCTATTCACCAAGTCGTTTGAAGAAAAAAAATTTAGTGATCCAATAAAATTTCGGTTAAGGCTTGCTCTAAATTGGGGTACTGAAATTTAAAACCATGCTTGAATAATGCCTGAGGCGTTACATATTGACCATTTAAAATTAATTGTGATTGTTCGCCTAATGCTAATTCAAACACGCATTTAGGCATCGTCATAAAAGGTTTACGTTTCAAAACTCGTGCAGCAACATCAGCAAAACCTTGTTGATTGATTTGTTCTGGAGCAACTAAATTGTAAACTTTTTGATCAGCCTGTAATTGAAGTAAAAAAATAATTGCTCTTAAAACATCTTGAATATGAATCCAAACAACAGGTTGTTTGCCTGAGCCAATTTTAGCAATCATATTCAATCGAATCGGTAACAACATTTGCGGCAAGATTCCGCCATCACCAAACACCACCCCTAAGCGAATAATTTTAGTATTTTGTTGAGTAAATTTAAGTGCTGTTTGTTCCCAAGCCTGACAAAGCTCTGACATAAAGATGACTTGTGGCGGTGTATTTTCGTCACAGATCGCCGTCCACATTTCTTGAGGATCAATCCCGTAATAGCCAATAGCTGAGCCAGAAATAATACATTGGGGGAAGATGCTTTTTTGCTGTAACCACTGATAAAGTTTCTCCGTCATGGCGACTCGGCTTTGTATCAGTTGTTTTTTTCTTTGATCAGTCCAGCGTTTTTGACCAATATTTTCACCAGCCAAATTGATCACATAGTCAATTTCAATGACTTTAATTTCATCTAAATCATTCACCCATGTTAAATCTGAATCATATGAAGCTTTATTTTTTTGTCGTGTCAGTGCAATCACTTGAAAATTATTTTTCAATAGAAAAGGTAAAAGATGAGAACCAATAAACCCACTTGCACCTGTCACCAATACCGTCATTTTTTTCATGGACTGATCTATCAAAAATGAATCGTATTAAAACTTTTAGCAGAATACAGGTGAATTACAAGTGAACTTTTTTATCCTAGTTAAACATCTTGTTTGCCATTCTTTGCGCCTGTGGACCATAGAACCAGTAGGTCATTAGAAATAGTGGAATGGCAAGCATCGCCCACATCCCTAACACCGTGATAAGGAACTGTGGCTGTTTTAGGTAGAGCAGAAAATTCTGCCAGATTTCAGGGTCTTTACGTGCAAAGATAAATAAACCAAGCAATAAACCACAAATGTTATATCCCCAAAAAATCAGGGTAAATCCCAAAGTCAGGCGTTTCTTTTCCTGCGCAGTTGGGGCACGGCGCTGTTGCTTTAAAAACCTGAATAAAACAAAAATGATTGCAATTAGATAAGGAATGGCTGTAAGCACTCCTCCAATGCTATTAGGTAAAATTGCAGCGATGACTCCAGCGATTAGGCTAGAAATCAAGCACACAATAAAAAACCAAAGGTAGTACAAACGCAATGAAATCATGTAAATAAACCAAATCTAATCTACTTCAAAAATAATTATAAATTTTTTTCACTTTTTTTTCATTTTTATGTCAACCAATCCACACCTAGCAGCGTTATATAGGGTACAAGGTCGCAGGAACCGAATGTTCATTGCACGGCATCCGCAATATTTTTCGGTGACCTTTCATTATGACTCTCCATCTTTAACAATGGCTTTGTTAGTAGCCAAAGCCGTTGAAAAAGATTTTGACCGACGATTTATCATCACTCGAATCGTCGGTTTTTATTTTTTATAATGCTCAAAAATAAAAAATCAGAATATAAACCATGTCATATCTATTGAAATTCAATTTTCAAGTTCACAATGCGATGTACATCTGTGTTCAGTTAAGACGATTAGCAAAATAGAAAATCTTTCTATTGAATATTATCCTATTAAAACAAAAGTGTTCACGACAGCATATTGCAATGCCCGATGCCATACCATCGATTGGGTGCTGTAACTGTTGTTATTGGCAAAGCTATTTCCTGAATTTAGATCATCACGTCTTTGTTCGATATGAAATTGATGAGAATGCAAAATGACAATGCTATACTAAAATTTCATAAAATTAAGCAAGTTAAGCACTATAAAAATGAAATGTCCAAACTGTCAGGTTGACGTTGTAAATGAAAATATCAATATCCAAACGGATATGGGGAAATGCCAAGTTTGCAATCATATTTTTCGTATTTCTGAAAATTTTGATACGCCATCATATGCATTTGATATCAATCAACCCCCAAGCGGTACTTGGTATAAAAATAATATGCAAGAAATTAAACTAGGCGCAACACTGAGAAGCCCGATTGCTTTCTTTCTAGTGCCTTTTATGTTGATTTGGTCTGGTGGTTCACTAGGTGGAATCTATGGAACTCAAATCGCAAAACAGCAATTTAGCATCTTACAAAGTCTATTTGGTATCCCATTTCTGATTGGAACCATCATTTTTGGTTCGCTTACACTGATGATGCTATTTGGTAAAATTGAGCTCACCATTAATCAACAAGGTGGACGTGTATTTACGGGAATTGGCAGAATAGGAAAATCAAAATATTTTAATTGGAATGACGTTAGTCGAATTAGAGAAAACCGTTCAACTAACTCATCCAATAAACAACAGGCCCAAATTGTCATTGAGGCAAATCAGCCTATCACGTTTGGTCTTGGACTCGCTCCAGAAAGACACCACTACTTATTTCATGCATTGAAAAGAATACAATCACAATATAAACCTGAAAGAAGGTAAAAATTTAGCTAGATTACTCTATTCAAAAATAGGCTTTATTTTATGATTTTGTTTAAAAATTATCGTAATATAAAAAGCATTTAACGTTTTATTCAAACTACAATGCAAAAATATTCAGTCAATCAGCATCTAATTGAAACCTTATTAATTTGGGTCAAATCAGGCGAAATTGCCATCCCCGAAATCCAACGACCGTTTGTTTGGGATACTTCAAAAGTTCGTGATTTGATGGATAGCTTGTATCAAGGTTATCCGATTGGATACGTCATTGCGTGGAGGAATCCCAACGTAAAACTTAAGGATGGAAGTGTTAGTGAAGGCAAAAAAGTATTGATTGATGGTCAACAAAGAATTACCGCATTGACCGCTGCAATTTTAGGTCAGTATGTCATCAATAAAAATTATCAACGCATAAAAATTAAAATTGCTTTTAACCCCATCGAAGAAAAATTTGAGGTGCAAAACCCAGCCATTCTAAAAGACAAAACATGGCTACACGATATTGCTGATGCATTCTCTGGCAATGTGAGCTTGCTTAAATTAGTACGTGATTATTCCAGACTCAACCCTGAAATTGAGGAAGATTTAATTGAAAATTCTTTTTCACGGCTTATTAGCATTGTGAAAAAACCAATTGGAATGATTGAATTAGCACCCGAATTGGACATTGAAACGGTGACAGAAATTTTCATCCGCATCAATTCTAAAGGCGTGGTTTTAAGTCAGGCAGATTTTGCTATGAGTAAAATTGCTTCGGACACTGAAAATGGGGGCAACGAATTGCGAAAAGCTATTGATTATTTTTGTCATTTAGCCATTGCACCCGATTTTTATAAGCATATTGTCGATAATGACAAAGAATTTTCTGAAAGCGATTATTTCAAAAAAATGTCGTGGCTCAAAACAGAAAACGAAGATTTATATGATCCGAGTTATAACGATTTAATTCGTGTTGCATTTACCTCTCAATTTAATCGAGGACGGCTTTCAGACTTGGTAAGTTTACTTTCAGGCAGGAATTTTGAAACCCGAACCTTTGAAACTGAAATTGCGGAACAATCTTTCCAAAAACTGAAATATGGCGTGCACAATTTTATCAACGAAACTAATTTCAAGCGTTTTTTGATGATTGTCAAATCAGCAGGTTTTATTTCACCCAAGCTAGTTCGTTCACAAAATGCTCTTAATTTTGCCTATATCGTGTATCTAAAATTAAAGGAACTTGGGGTCAATTCTATTGAGATTGAAAGTTATGTCAAAAAATGGTTGGTGTACTCAATTTTAACAGGGCGATATTCGGGCTCACCTGAAAGTACATTTGACTTTGATATTAAACAAATTTCCCAAAAACCATTTGCAGATTATTTGAAAGAAAAAGAAGATGGTGAACTTTCCGATGCTTTTTGGAATGCCTCTTTACCGCAAAGTTTGGACACTTCAGTAGCGAGTAGTCCATATTTCCATGTATTCCTCGCTTCACAAGTCAAAGCAAATGACAAAGGTTTTTTATCAAAGGATGTTTTGATCAGCGACTTAATTTCATTACGTGGTGATATACACCACTTATTCCCCAAAGATTATTTAAGTAAGCATGGCTTAGATAGAGGAAAGTACAACCAAATCGCCAACTATGTTTATATGCAATCCGAGGTCAATATAAAAGTGGGAAATAAACCGCCCAAAGATTATTTTGAACTCATCAAAAGTCAAATACAGGATGAAAATAGGCAAGTCAGTGGTCTTTCAACCGAACAAGACCTTTTAGATAATCTTAAAATGAATTGTGTTCCAACTGAAATCATGGATATGAATATCAACGATTATCAGGATTTTTTAACCCTAAGACGCAAACTTATGGCACAGAAAATAAAGGCATATTACGTTTCATTATAGCTATCATGATGAGCTGTTCAGCGTACAAGAAAGCGACACGCGCTGTCGCCATAAAAGTTTACCGCAATAAATTTCAACTGAATCTATGCTAACTTATCCCTATTCAAAAATAGGGATTTTTCCGTCCATGACCGTGCATTTTTTTCATACGTCTGATTGGCATTTGGGGCAGTTTTTTTATAATCATTCCCGCCACTATGAACATGAACAATTTCTGGCATGGTTACTTGAGCAGATCAAAGCCAAACAGCCGCATGCATTACTCATTGCGGGTGATATTTTTGATGTGATTAATCCCAGCTCACAGGCACAAAAACAACTCTATCAATTCCTTGCCGATGCACACGAGCTTGCCCCACAGATGCAAACTTTGATGATTGCAGGCAATCATGATTCGGGCTATCGCATTGAACAAGTCGAGCCCTTATTAGAAAAATACAATGCTAAAACAGTCGGTGTGATTCGCTGGAATCAAGATAAAACATTGGATTTAGAACGCCTCATTTTGCCAATTTATGATGAACAAAAGCAGATTGTGGCGTGGTGTATTGCCCTGCCATTTCTACGTTCAGCTGAAATCACAGGCTTTAATGAACACACCACCAACAGCCAAAATGCGATTGCTTATTTACATCAACAGTTAATCGAAGAAGCCAAACGCCGTAAAACCGATGATCAGGCCCTGATTCTGATGTCACATGCGCATATGCAAGGTGGTGAAACTTCTGATTCAGAGCGGCCGATTATCATTGGCAATGAAGAAGCGCTTTCTACCAGCCTGTTTGATGACAGTATCGATTATGTTGCACTGGGGCATTTGCATAAACCGCAAAAAGTGCAGCATCCACATATTCGTTATAGCGGCTCACCGATTCCACTGTCATTTAGTGAAATCAACTATAAACATCAAGTGGTCGAGGTCAGCATTGATCCTACAAAAAGTGAAGATTCGTTTAACTTTGAAGCTTTGCCGATCCCCAGAAGTATTCAACTGCATAAAATTAAAGATGAACTCAGTGTAGTCATGCAACATCTGCGCAATCTACCAAATCAACCGATCGAAAATCTCGAGCATCGTGAATATGTCGATATCGAATATCATACCTCGACACCACCACAGCCGAATCTACGACAACAATTTGAAGATGCCTTGCCCAAAGATCGTTATCGACTGGTGCGGATTTCCAGACAATATCTCTCCAATGAAAGCAATGCAGAGAGCAAGCAGAACATTAGCTTAGAACCACCGACACCCGAAAAACTATTTCAGCAAATTTGGGAGAAAAAGGGCTATCACGCCGATGACGAAGTTACCAAAGACTTTATGAGTTTGGTCGCAGAAGCGCAAAAGCAACTTGAAGATGATCAGACTGTTTAAGGACCTGCCATGAAAATTTTATCAATACGACTAAAAAATTTGGCATCTCTGGCAGATGAGCACTTTATTGATTTTGAAACTGAGCCTTTGGCCAGTGCGGGACTGATCGCCATTGTTGGAAAAACAGGTGCGGGTAAATCTACGATTTTAGATGCGATGTGCTTAGCACTGTTTAATCAAATCCCACGCCTCAAAACCAGTGATGGCAAACTATTAGATGTCGATGGTTCTGAACTACTGACCAACTCCCCTTTAACGGTTCTGCGTCGCGGCACTGGCCATGGTTTTGCCGAACTATGTTTTGTGGCACAAGATCAGAAATATTATCTCGCACGTTGGGAAATTAAACGTGCCCGTGAAAATGCCAGTGGCAAACTGCAAAGTGTGCAACGCTCACTCAAATGCCTGACTGATGGCGTGGTGATTGCAGATAAAACCAAAGCGGTTGAAGCACATATTCAACAGATTACCCAACTCAGTTTTGAACAATTCACCCGTGCAGTATTGCTCGCACAGTCCGAAGTCACGGCATTTTTAAAGGCGCGCGATAATGAACGTGGTGAATTATTGGAATATCTGACCAACTCCAGTATTTTTGCCAAAATTGGACAACTGGCTTATGCGAAGACCAAAGAAATAGCTGATCAACGCAAGCAACTGGAAAATGTGCTCGGTCATATTGAAATCCGTTCAGATGAAGAAGTTGCTGAATTACAGACTCAATTCCAGCAGATACAACAACAGGTTCAACAGTTGGAAGCTGACAAAATTCAGCTTAATCAACAGCAACAATGGTTTGAACAGCGACAGAAACTCGAAACTGAAATCACACTAAAACAACAACAGCATGAGATTCAAATTCAAGCACATCAGGCTTTAGCCGCAGATCGCAATCGACTCAACCAACTTGAAACCTTTTCAGACATTCGTCCGATTGTATTCCAACAGCAACAACTGGAAAAAGCACTGCAACAGCTTGAACCGCAGATTCAACACAAGCAACAGCAATTTACCGCTGTAAGCAGCCAATTTGAGCAAGAAAAAACGGCTTATACGCGGGCTGAAACAGCCTTACAGCAATTTCAGAGTTTTGAACAAAACCATCAGCATGAACTCACTCAAGTGCGTAAATATGTACAGGAACGTGAATACATTGCCGATGAATATAAGAAAACCAAACTCCGCTTAAACCAAAACGAAGCGCAACAACAACCATTACTTGAGCAGCAACAGCAGTTTGAACAAAGTCACCATAGCTTATCGATACAACAACAAAGCTGCTCTGAACAACTGCAACAGAGCGCGCAATTCTCCACTTTAGATAAGGGCTTGAATGCACATCTTCAGCAGCTGCAGCAATTTATTCTGCAATACCAAAAAGTCGAACAAAATTTAGGTTCGATTCAACAGGCACAATCAAAACTTGAACAAGATCAGATCGTATTGAATGAGCTCATTCAAAAATTTGGTACACCACAACAGATTGAAAGCCAGCTTGAACAAAAACAAAAACTTAGAGAACAGCAACAAGCCCAACTGAATCAACTGGATCTAATTCAGCAAAAGTTACAGCATTATTTTGAACTTAACAAAGACCGTGATGAACTAAGCCATAAGCTCAGCAACACACAGCAACAATATCAGCAACTTGACCAACAACTGCAAACTAGCCAAGGCGCATTCCAATCTGCCAAAAATGAACGGGAAAAATTGCAGCAGATATTGCAACAACAGCGTTTATTACATGCTGAAAATATTGAACATCTCCGTGCAGAACTCAAACACGGAGAAGCCTGTCTGGTCTGTGGTAGCACCGAACATCCCTATCGTGATGATGCAAGTCAGCTCTCCAAAGCCTTGTATGAGCTGCAACAACAGCAGGAGCAACAGGCCATCCAACAAGAGCAACAATGCTTTCAACTTTGGCAAAACACACAGCAGCAATTTACCCAGATTCGTACCGAACTGACTCAATTGCAATCCGCAGTGCAACAAGCAGATGACAAATTCAAACTGCAACATCAGGAGTTAGTCAAACATGCCGCACAGTTCGACATTCAGTTAGATTTAACCCAACCACATGCTGAAATCACGGTAGCTCAACAACAATGGACGAGTGAAGCAACTAAACTCAAACAGCAGATTGAAATTGAGTTACAGCAACTGCATCAGGCCAATAAAGACCACTATCACCTGACTCAAACGATTCAAAATATCCGCTATCAACTCGAAAGCGTACAGCAGTTACAGCAACAGATTCAGCATGTTGTAGATTGCCTGACTAGCGATGAACAAAACTTATGGCAACAGCAAACGCTAAGCTCTGCTCAACAGCTAGCACAACGTTTACAGCAACGTGTTCAACAGATTGAACAAGCTGAAACACTCAGCAAGCAACAGCAGCAGCTTGAACAGCAACTGAATCTATTAAAGACCAATTTAACAAGCTTGAACACTCAACATGCGGAGTTTAGCCAGCAACTCAAAGATGTCGAGCTTAAAGGCAAACAAAATACAGAGTCAGCGCATCAACTCATTGTAGTGATGACAGGTTTAACCGAACTGAAAGCCAATGAATGGTTAAACCAACACGATCAACAGCGTCAGCAACTCCAAAATCAATATCAGCAAATCAAGCAGCGTTTTGAACAGACTCGTCAAATCTATGAACAGCAGAAAAATGAACTGGAACAGCTCAAGGCTCAACAACAACAGCAACAATCTACTATTACTCAATCTAAAACTGAAATTCGAGCATGGTTAAGCCAGCATCCTGAGTTTGAAGAGCATCAATTAGCTGACTTACTTGCTATTCGTGCTGAGCAAGAACAGCACATTCGAACATCGCTACAACATGCAGAACGCTTACTCAATGAGGCCGCCTCTGCATTGAAAACGCTGCAACAGCAATTACAGATACATCAGCAACAACAGCCACCCATCGAACACACCCAGTTGATTGAGTACATCCATCTCAATCATGAGAAGCTACAACAGCAAGCCGAACAACGTGATAAGTTCAAACTGAAATTAGAAGTACATCAACAAAACCTTGCCAAGCAAAAACAATTTGCAGATCAAATCCAGCAGATTCAGCAGCAGGAACACCGTTGGAATAAGATTTCTAGTTTAATTGGCGATTCCAAAGGTAAAAATTTCCGTGACTTGGCTCAGCAATATAATCTGGATATTTTGCTGGAATATGCCAATCAACAATTAGCAATGCTATCGCAGCGTTATACCTTAAAACGTTTGGATAACTCCCTCAGCCTAGCCATCATTGACCATGATATGGATGGTGAAACCCGTTCAGTGGCTTCACTGTCTGGTGGTGAGTCTTTCCTGACTGCCCTTGCGATTTCCTTGGCAATTGCCAATATGGCTTCAGGTTCTATGAAAATCGAATCACTGTTTATTGATGAAGGTTTTGGCACACTGGATGCTTCATCCTTGCATATGGTGATGAATGCGCTAGATCAACTGCAAAGCCAAGGCCGTAAAGTGGTATTGATCTCGCATATTCAGGAAATGCATGAGCGTATTCCTGTACAGATTCAGGTACAGTCAATTGGCTCAGGTTCAAGTCGGATTGAGCTGGTGGGCTGATACAGGGCTTAACCAGTTACCCGAAACATAGTTTCTCGTCTCGCGCTTCGGGCAAATGAGAAACATAGCTTCGCAAGACATCGTGAAACGAGGTAGCTTTGCTTTTCCTCGCTCATCCTCTTGCACCAAACAATGCCGTTCCTACTCTGACCATAGTTGAACCTGCTGCAATCGCAGCTTCGAGATCGGCAGACATGCCCATACTTAATGTATCCCAGTCTTGCGGCTGTGCATGCTGAGACTTCACTTCATCAAATAAGGCCTTGGCATCGATAAACGCAGCATAATTTTCAGGTGCTGGAATCACCATCAATCCACGCAAACGTATGTGTGGAAGCTGACTGATTTGATGAACCAATTCTAAAACCTCATTTGGTTGGCAACCATCTTTAGAATTTTGCCCATCAATATTTACCTGAATACAGATATTTAACGGTTTTTGATTTTCTAAACGTTGCTTGGATAAACGTTCTGCAATAATGAAGCGATCGACTCCATGCACCCAATCAAATGTTTCTGCTAAATGCTTGGTTTTATTGCGTTGTACATGACCAATAAAATGCCATTCAATATCTAAATCTTGTAATTCATCAATTTTAGTCAAGGCTTCTTGCAAATAATTTTCACCAAAACAACGCTGACCAACAGTATACATTTCTCGTAAGGTTTGGCTCGGATGAGTCTTTGAAACAGCCAACAATTGTACAGTCGAAGGATCACGTTTCACCTGCTGGCAAGCTTGCTCTATTTGATTTAAAACAGATTGACGGAATTGCTCAGATTTATTCATTGACACAGTTCTCACTTACAAAATCTTTTTTCTCTCACATTCTATAATATGTTGGTAACACAGAGTGAAAGCCGTATATTATTCTATAAAAGAGTGAGGCATTTTGATTGTTTCGGGGAAATCATGGATATTACAGAATTACTAGCATTTGCAGTTAAAAACGGTGCTTCAGACTTACATCTTTCATCAGGTATGCCACCAATGATTCGTGTAGATGGTGAAGTCCGTCGTATTAATTTACCAGCACTAGAACATAAAGATGTACACCGCTTAGTGTATGACATCATGAATGATAAACAACGTCGTGATTATGAAGAAGATCTAGAAACTGACTTTTCATTTGAAGTGCCTAATATTGCACGTTTCCGTGTGAACGCATTTAACCAAAACCGTGGCGCTGGCGCGGTATTCCGTACCATTCCATCTAAAGTTTTAACCATGGAAGACCTTGGTTTAGGTTCAATTTTTAAAGAAATTTGTGATTATCCACGGGGTATCGTTTTGGTCACAGGACCTACGGGTTCTGGTAAATCAACGACGCTCGCTGCGATGATCGACTATATCAACGAAAACCGCTATGACCACATTTTAACGGTTGAAGACCCAATCGAATTTGTACACCAATCTAAAAAATGCCTGATCAACCAGCGTGAAGTGCACCGTGATACACATGGCTTCAATGAAGCACTGCGTTCAGCACTGCGTGAAGACCCTGACATTATCCTTGTGGGTGAGATGCGTGATTTGGAAACCATTCGTCTGGCATTGACTGCTGCGGAAACGGGTCACTTGGTTTTTGGTACACTGCATACGACCTCTGCAGCGAAAACAATTGACCGTGTCATCGACGTATTCCCTGCCGAAGAAAAAGATATGGTTCGTGCCATGCTTTCTGAATCACTACAAGCCGTTATTTCACAAACATTATTGAAGAAAAATGGTGGTGGTCGTGTTGCAGCACATGAAATCATGATTGGAATTCCAGCTATTCGTAACCTTGTACGTGAAAATAAAGTAGCTCAGATGTATTCTGCCATCCAAACGGGTGCAAACTACGGTATGACTACACTTGACCAAAGTCTTAAAACCTTGGTTTCAAAAGGTGTTATTAGCCCTCAAGTTGCCCGTACTGCAGCAAAACAACCTGAGTCATTCCTATAATAATAAACGGATTAGAGAAATATCATGGACTTTAATGATTTACTCAATTTAATGATTCAACAAAGTGCATCTGATTTATTTGTGACTGCAGATGTTGAACCTTCAATGAAGATCAACGGTCAAATTGTGCCTGTTTCAAAGTCTAAACTCTCAGGTGAAGTCGTTGGTCAGTTACTTCATTCGATTATGTCAGATAAGCAGCGTAAAGAATTCGCTGAAACAAGAGAGTGTAATTTTGCGATCGTCAACCGTGAGAAAACAGCTCGTTTCCGTGTAAGTGCATTTCAACAACGTGATATGCCTGGAATGGTTTTACGTCGTATTGAAACTGTCATTCCAACCATGGATGAACTCAAGCTCCCTAGCGTGCTGAAAGAACTCGCCATGACCAAACGCGGTATTATTATCTTTGTAGGCGCAACAGGTACAGGTAAATCAACCTCATTAGCTTCGATGATTGGTTACCGTAACCAAAATTCAAAGGGTCATATTATTACCATTGAAGACCCAATTGAATTCGTACATCAACATGCGGGTTGTATTGTCACTCAACGTGAAGTCGGGATTGATACAGATTCATTTGA
Organism: Acinetobacter sp. 5862; assembly: GCF_024494585.1. Lineage (NCBI taxonomy): Bacteria > Pseudomonadati > Pseudomonadota > Gammaproteobacteria > Moraxellales > Moraxellaceae > Acinetobacter > Acinetobacter sp. 5862. The sequence continues at coordinate 25,133 of NZ_JANHGP010000067.1, read as the reverse complement.
AGTCGCATTAAAAAATACGCTTCGCCAAGCACCTGATGTGATCTTAATTGGTGAGATTCGTTCTCGTGAAACCATGGACTATGCGATTGCTTTTGCTGAAACAGGTCACTTAGTGCTCGCAACACTACACGCAAACAATGCAAACCAAGCACTTGATCGTATTATTCACTTCTTTGAAGCAGATCGCCATCCTCAATTGCATATGGATTTATCACTTAATCTCAAGGCCATGGTTGCTCAACAGTTGATCCCAACGCCAGATGGTAATTCACGTCGTGCAGCAATTGAGATTCTGATTAATACACCACTTTTGGCAGATTACATACGCAAAGGTGAAGTACACGAAATTAAAGATCTCATGAAGCGTTCTCGTGAGTTAGGTATGCAGACTTTTGACCAAGCATTATTTGATTTATATAAAGCAGGTGAAATTACGTATAAAGATGCACTGAAGCATGCTGACTCGCCAAATGACTTACGTCTCACAATTAAACTTTCAGAAGAAGGTACAGATCAGTTATTGAGTGCGAGCCGAAATATTACCTTTGATGGTCAATAATTGAAATTAAGACATTAAAAAAAGGAAGGTTTTAAAAAACCTTCCTTTTTATTTGTTTAATTTTAGTAAAGTACTAAGCTTTAACTAAATCAAACTCATTTTTTACGATAAGCATCTTGGCATTCAGAATCACTACAATAACCGTATAAGTTTAATGAATGACCAGTTAAGGCAAAATTATGCTGATCTGCAACAGCATGTTGCTCTTTCTCAATAATATCATTCGTAAATTCAACAACTTTGTTGCAATTTAAGCAAACAAGGTGATCATGATGATCTTCTTGCATGATTTCAAAAACTGAATGATTATTTTCAAAATGATGACGTTGGATAATGCCAGCCGCTTCAAATTGTGTTAACACTCGGTAAACAGTTGCTAAACCAACATCTTCACCTTGTTCAAGCAAAGTTTTATAAATATCTTCAGCACTTAAATGATGTTGTTTTGAATTTTCTAACAATTCCAAAATCTTAATACGAGGAAGGGTGACTTTAAGTCCAGCTTTGCGTAAGTCTTGATTGGAAATAGGCATTTAAAAAGGTCTCTCAACAAATCTTAAGTTGGAATAGGCAATAGAGTTTAGATGCAGTATGATCTATCCTTGAACCAAATGCATCATCATTTATCAGGATAGTGTAGCAAAATGCAAAAAATCATGCTGGCGTTATTCGTCACTTCAGTACTTAGCGGTTGTTCAGTCTTTGGTGTTTATAAAGTTGATATTCCACAAGGAACACCGTTAACCAAAGCACAAGCATCTCAAGTACAAGTAGGCATGAGCTTTCAGCAAGTCCGTTTCTTACTGGGTAGTCCAACTGTTACAGATCCATTAAATCCATTACGTTGGGACTATATCTACAACTACACACCAGGTACTTATGCTAAAAAAGCAAAAATACCGGCAGTGCGTGGTCAACACTTAAAAGTTTATTTCGATGCGAATGGCAATGTAGAACGTCTAGAAGGTTTAGATACGATTCCCGAATCACAACCTGGTTTACCAGCATCAAAAGAAGCGATTCTGACTGCGCCACCACTATAAATAGTTTCCCAAAAAAAGAAACCCCTCACCGAATCATTCGTGAGGGGTTTTATTTATGAACTTGATGGTCTGAAACGATTACCCTTAATAAAACGTCCAACGGGGTTCTTTGCGGCACGCTTGCGTCGAATATCTTTAGGATTAATCGTCAATGGACGATAAATCTCTACTCGATCACCCACTTGCAAAACAGTATCTACCTCAATCTTGCTACCAAATACACCAAGATTTAAAAGCTCTGGAAGTTTTACCTGTTCTGCTAAACCACTTGCATCAATCGCTTGTTGTGCAGTCATTCCTTCATTGAATGGAACGGCAATCATAAATTGCTGTTCAGGTGTCGCAAATGCAACCCAAACCTGTTTCTGTTCCATTATAAAACTTGCCCAATAATTGCGACAATCGCAATCAAAATTGAAAGCGGTAAAACTAAACGTACCGCAATACGCCATACGTTATAAAATAATTCGTTACTAAAGCCCATGGCCTTACGAAGATGGCTAATCTTCATAACCCAGCCTGCAAAAACGGCATAAATTAAACAAATCACTAATCCCCAAATCATCAATAGAGTATTAAAAATTTGGTCAACTTGTGGCACAGCCCAAACTGCAATTGCCGCGAGAATAATGCCCCATTGAATAATGATTGCAAGTTGGCGTTGTGCTAACTGCTCTTTAGCACATTGGATCAATAATGCAGCAGACATTATCGCAGCAAAAACCCACGCTAATGCTGGAAGTTGCGCTTGGGTAGAGAAGAAACCAAATGCAATGACAGCAATAAGCTGCGCGACCCAGATCGGAAAGACTGAACTTGTGACCGCTTGTTGTTTTTTCACTGTCGCTAAGCTACTTTGCCAATACAATCCTAGACCTAGACCACTTGCGACTAAAGCGAGCACTGTAGCATTGCCCCACTCTATAAACTCAATACCTGTCCAGTGCCAAGTCGTTAACTGAGTGCCCATCACATTTGCACCAATAAAAGCAGCAATGACTCCAATTGTTGTAAGTCCAATTAAAAATTGGCGCGGTATAAAAGATAAACCAAGCGCTATAACGGCAAAAACAGCGAAAAGGATTTGAACAGGAAGATCTAATCCAAGCTGCTCAGTCACAATGTGAGCAGAGGTATTTATCATACTGCCTGCAAAGAAAGGAACAAAAACAACAGCGAACCAACCTACTAAACGCCATTTCGGGGAAGCATCAGCATCACGCGTTAAAGTAGAAAGTGCTTGTAACGCGGTCATCTGTGAACGTTTCGCTAAGGCAATTTCAAGAAAACCAATCGGTAGTGCAAATAAAAGCATGGTTCCTAGCCACAATAACCAAAAATCAAATTGACGATCAATTTGAATACCCACTGTTGGTGCTAATGTGCTAATCATGACAAAAGATAAGCAAAACGCCATCACTGGTGTAAGCCAGCGTGACAGAGTTGTGTCCTGCATACTGCATTCCTTAAAAAGCTTTGAACTCATTGTGCTTCTTTATGGAGCTTACAATGAAATATTCAATCTATTTTGCCTTTGTCACGTCTGAAAATCAAAACAAAAGATACCCAAAGAAAAAGGCAAATCACCATAAAGATGACTTGCCGCGCCTAGTTATTATTATGTAAATCTGACCTCTTATTTTTTACTCATCTTCACCTTATTATTTTTCTACCATAAGAGGTCTTATTGTTATTATTTTATTGTTAAGCAAAGAACCGTGAAAACCAATTCTTGCCTTTTTTCTTTTCATTTTCTTTAATAATGCCAATCATATTTTCTCTTACTGCACCAACATAATCTGCATCATCATGGCGAATATGATTAATTAACCATTTAGAGAGAGCTTCATGCAATTCTTTATCAATTTCATGACCCAGTTCAAAGCGCTCACGATAAGCCTCTATTTTTTTAATAAATAAGTCATGCACACGCTTGTGAGGTACACGATACTTATAGTTTGCTTCTTCTTGTAAACTTTCTTCAAAGGTAAAATGTGATTGTGTATAGTCAATAATATTATCTAATACACTTTTCATTTTTACACGATCATGTGAATATTTTAAATCAGCGATTTCATTAATATAATCCAGAATACGTCGATGCTGATCATCGATTACCTCTATTCCTGTATTATATTCGGAAGACCATTTCATGCCCATATCGATTCCTAAAACCAATGTGATTTATTGAATAAGGACATAATATCGACTAAGTAATTAAATAAAAACACAGCATTTTTGTCAGATTTTAAATATTTTCAATAAAATAAATTAACTTATTGTTTTATATTTATTTAAATATTTTACCCAATCAAAATACTCAAGTATTTTTTAACCAATTCTAAAAATAAACTCAAAAATGGAATTTAAATATAAAAAGTTAAGGAATTTATATTATAAAAAAGGTATATATCATGTATTAATTTTGATTATACCTAATTAATATTGATCTGCTTTGGTGATTCGTTTTAACAGTGGATTGTCTGCTTCTCGAATTAAACGTTCAACACGTGTGAGTGCATATTTAATAGGTTTCCCATGCTGAAATAAAATCATTTCGCCTGGCTGATATGCAGTCCATGATTCATTATGTGTGAGCGGTTCAGTCGTGATAACAGCAACACGATCTTCAGGTGTCGTTACCTCGCTAAAATCTACTTTGACGTCTAAATCAATTAAATGCGCAGGTTGAAATGGATATTCTCTTACTAACCAATGCAGTTTAGTTGTCGCATAACTAAATAATGCTTGCCCATTGGATAGGCAAAAATTAAACGTGCCATGTTCAGCAATTTCAGGTGAAATCCGTTCTAACAGAGAAAAAACTTTCTCTATACACGGTTCTGTATATCCAAACGCTTCAACCATTTGATCTAATAAATAACAAAAAGCACGTTCGCTGTCTGTATTACCAACAGGTTCAAAGCGACCACTAAGCTGAGGATTAAAATCGTGTAGATCACCGTTATGCGCAAAAATCCAATGCCGCCCCCATAACTCACGTAGAAATGGATGTGAATTTTCTAGCGTAATTTTGCCTTGTGTTGCTTTTCGGATATGTGCAATCACATTACGAGATTTAATAGGATAATTACGAATTAAATCTGCAATTGGTGATTCAACTGCAGATTGATTATCAACAAATAACCGACATGCTTTGTCTTCAAAAAATGCGATACCAAAGCCATCACAATGATCAGACGTAATGCCAGCTCGTTGAGAAAATCCACGAAAGGAAAAAGTAATATCTGTTGGTGTAGCGCAATTCATTCCTAATAGCTGGCACATATCTTCTAACTGTCTAACATCTAAGCCTATTGTGCATGAGGTTTAGATATCTTGTAAATCTCAATATGTGCTCAGTATTAGACTAACAATGATATAACTATCGCTGCACCATTTTATTCATGACAAAAGAAGTGGCAATTTTGTTAATTTCTAAGAAAACAAAATAATCTAAACATTTGAAATCTTCATCATAAAATGCTTGTTTAGAGAGCTTAGATTGCATACCTAGATATGTATCAAATAATTTTGGCATCCGTTCATCTTGTGGGAAGCTATATTCTGGTCTCTCAGGTTCGAATGCACGTTTTGAACGAATATCAATAATTTGGTGATCACCCAATTGCTGAATCTGACGATGAGTGTAATAGGCACGCGCTAAATTATCTTCAAGATGAATACTGACACATCCCATAAGGTACTTAGCACGCATTGACCACAACACCTTTGGCACCAAATTTAACCAGAGCATTGATAAGGCTTTTCCAGAACGGAATTGTGGATGTACGCAGGTACGACCTATTTCTAGAATACTTGGCAAATGTGAAAGGTTAGGAACAACATCAAACTCTTTAGCGCTATAGCTTTGCCCAATCTCATGCCCCTGAAATAATTTAAGGCGTGTATAGGCAACAATTTCACCAGTCCATTTCTCACGTAATACAGCATGCTCACAACCAAAGTCATAGAGATCTTGATCGAGACCATCTTCAAAAGAGATACCAAATTGATGAGAGAATTGATTTGCTCTAAAACGTTGTACTTCTTGTAATTCTTTTAGATTGTCCACCCACCCAAAACGAAATTGATTTTGTGATGGTTTTTGGCGTAAAGGTGAAGTTAATGTCTGACGATAATGATTTAATTTTTCTAGCATAATGAAAGCTCCTTATGTCTAGAGTTACCTTAAATCGATTAAATGACATTGAAATGACTATAACGTGAACAGATCATGACGAAAAAAAAGACCTTCATGAGGTCTTTTTTAATCTTTAGTGCTTCGCACGATTGGTAATCAGCGTTCCAACCCCGTGGTCAGTAAAAATCTCTAATAATGTTGCATGGGGTACTCGACCATCTACAATATGTGCACTCACGACCCCACCTTTGACCGCGTCTAATGCACAACCGACTTTAGGAATCATACCACCGTAGATAACGCCTGTTTCAATTAAACGATCTACTTCCTGCGTACTTAATCCAGTTAATAAGTTTTTATTTTCGTCTAATACGCCTGTGATATTGGTCAATAGAATCAGTTTTTCAGCACCCAATGCTTCTGCAACTTTTCCAGCGACAAGATCAGCATTGATATTATAAGTATTCCCTTCTTCATCCACACCTAATGGTGCGATCACAGGAATAAAATCACCTTGGGTAAACATTTCCAACACATCGGTTTTAACGCCTGTCACTTCACCGACCATACCCAAATCAATTTGAGAAATTGAGCCATCAGCTTCTTGCTTTTCCATAAGCAATTTACGGGCACGAAGTAAATTACCATCTTTACCTGTTAAACCAATTGCACGACCACCATGTTGGTTAATCAGATTAACAATTGATTTATTGACACTACCACCCAACACCATTTCTACCACTTCCATCGTGGCTTGATCAGTAACGCGCATCCCATCAATACGATCAGACTCTTGTCCTAAACGTTTTAATAAAGAGTCAACTTGCGGACCACCACCATGTACAACAATTGGATTTAAGCCCACTGTTTTTAATAGCACAATGTCACGCGCAAATGAGCTTTCAAGCTCTGGATCAGTCATTGCATTGCCACCATATTTTACAACCAACGTTTTACCTGCAAAACGTTGAATATACGGCAAAGCTTCAATCAAAATTTTTGCTTTATCAATGCCGATATGCTCATGTGGCATGCGTGTCTCCTTATTAAGCTTGTGCGAGTTCTTGTGCAATTTGCGGATATTGCTCTTGCATCATAGAAACAAATTCTTGGCGGATTTCACTTAATCGGCTTGGATTATCTGCATCAAAACGAACTGTGAAATACTCACCCGTATTAGATGCTCGAATAATGCCAAAACCATCATCAAAATCAAGTCTTACACCATCTATTTTACTTAAACGAGCACCTAAACGATGACTTTGAATTTCAATATCATTTAAAACTTGTTTAGGGTTTATATCATGGGTACTGATATAGGTATCTTCAGTACAATAACGTTCAGGGTAAATTGCTAATAATGCAGAAAGGTTTGCTTCGTCTGATTGAGTCATATATTCCATGACTCTTAACGCCGCATATAGACCATCGTCATAACCAAAACCACGACCATCATTAAATACATAATGACCCGCATACTCTCCCCCAAATACAGCATTGCCTTTTGATTGAGATAAATATGCGCGCAAGAAACTACTTCCTGTACGAATCATTTTGGCTTGGCCATGAAGTTTTTGTACCGTCTCAGCCACCATTTGTGAACATTTTACATCAAATACGATTTCTTTTTGAGGATGCTGTTTTAAACAAATTTGTGCGAATAAAGACAATAAACGGTCTGGACTAATAATATGGGCAAGCTCATCCACAATAACGACTCGATCACCATCACCATCCAAGGCAATACCAATATCTGCTTTTTCCAAAAGGATAGCCGCTTGCAACTGTTTTAAATGTTCCGCATGTGATGGATCAGGTGCATGGTCTGGGAAAGTGCCATTTGCCTCACATCGAATCGCAATAACTTCACACCCTAACTTTTCTAAGACGAGTTTTGCACAACGACCTGCTGCACCATGTAAACCATCTAATGCAACTTTTAAAGGGCGTTTTAGCTGAATATCACTTAATAATGATTGTTGATATTTTAAACAAAATTCAGGAATAATATGATGCGATAATTCTTGTAGATCACTATTCTTTTCAATTGTTTCTAACGCAAATTGAGCTGCTAAACCGACCTGTTGAATAATCTCAGGGCTTGGTGGTTCTCCTTGTAAAATCCATTTAATTCCATTATCAGATTTAGGATTATGGCTTGCGGTTACCATAATTCCATTCCCACCAAAATCACGCGCAATATAGTACATCATGGGCGATGAGCAACATCCAATGTTGGTGACTGTTAAGCCCTGTGTTTGAAAAATTTGTTGAATAATATTGGCATAAGTCGGACTCGTTAGACGTGCGTCATACCCAATAACGACTTGATATTGTCCTGCATTTTTATATTGTTGTGCTAAAGCATAGCCAATTGAATGAATTACATGAGGTGTTAAATGATTTAATTTTCCGCGAATATCATAAGCACGAAAAATACTCAGAGGAAATGTATATTTTGTATTCACAGTGAACCCCTATTTTTATAATCATTAGCTGATTCAAAAAACAGAACTATTAAGAAATTAGTTAACCCTTGTTCAGAAAAATTAAAATAATTTGTCAGCTGCTTTTTAATACAAATCCAAAGAACAATCAATATCAAAAATGCAATGCTTTTAAGCAAAGCATTGCATTTAAATTGATAATGGAAGCAGTATTAGTGTTGACCTGTATGTCCAAAACCACCTGCACCACGTTCAGTCGCAACAAATTCTTGCACTTGTTCAAATTCAGCTTGTACCACAGGAACTAAAACGTATTGAGCCAAACGTTCGCCTGGTTCTAATCGGAATGTATTTTGCCCACGATTCCAAACAGAAATCATCAATTCACCTTGATAATCGGAATCAATCAAACCGACCAAGTTTCCTAATACAATACCATGTTTATGACCAAGACCTGAACGCGGTAAAATTAAACCTGCAAAGTTTGGATCTTCGATATAGATTGCTAGACCAGTTTTGACTAAGACCGTTTCACCAGCCGCAATATCAATTGCACTATCTAAACAGGCACGTAAATCTAAACCTGCTGAACCCGTTGTGGCATAAGAAGGCAACGCCCATTCTTGACCTAAACGAGCATCTAATACTTTAACTTGAACTTTCATTACAACTTCCTACTTACTATTTCTTAACGTTTCAATAATGCTTTTAAATTCGCGAGATATTGCTGAGCTTGCTCTTTCGGATCAACATTCGGTGCGAGTTTCTTTTTACGACCATGCCACTCTAGATCATCTTGTGGTAATTCGTCTAAGAAACGGCTTGGGGTCATTTGACGCATTTGACCACCGTTTTTACGTTGCTCAGCAAGTGTCAAGGTAAGCCCTTGTCGAGCACGGGTAATGCCCACATACATTAAACGGCGTTCTTCTTCGATGGTTTCTGAAGCAATCGAGTTTTTATGTGGTAATAGCTCTTCTTCCAAGCCAATCATATACACATAAGGAAATTCCAATCCTTTTGCAGCATGTAGCGTCAATAAGTTCACTTTATCCGTGTCCTCTTCTTCTTGCTGCTGCTCTAACATATCGAGCAATACCAGTTTACGAATCACACTTTCAATATTCTTTTCATCAACATCATCAGTACGATTAATCAGGTTTTGAATACTGGTATATAGACTCTCGATATTGTCAAGTTTGGTTTTTTCTTGAGCTGGCGTTGCAGCTTGCTCACGAACATAATCAATATAACCCGCTTCGTTGATCATTTGACGTACTTTAGGTACAGGCTCATCATCGTCTAACAATTCACGGGTAAATGTTGCGATAAAGTCAGCAAACTCATGTAATTGAGTGGCAGCTTTCTTAGGCAATACCATCGACAATCGTTGATCTGAAGAAGCTGTTAATAACGATAAGGTATTTTCTTGTGCAAATAGCCCTAGTTTCTCTAAAGTCACAGGTCCAATTGCACGCTTCGGTGTATTAATAATTCGTAAGAAAGCACTATCATCTTCAGGATTAATAATGAGGCGTAAATAACTCATCACATCTTTAATCTCAGCACGAGCAAAGAATGATTGCCCACCTGATAATTTATAAGGGATTTGCATTTGACGGAGCTGCGTTTCTAATACGCGTGCTTGGAAATTACCACGATATAAAATCGCATAGTCTTTCCAATTTTTACCATTCATCAATTTATGCGTGATGAGATCTTTAACGACACGTTCCGCTTCATCATCGTCATTTAAACACGTGATCACACGGATATTTTCACCATGTCCTTTATCACTCCACAATTTTTTATCAAAAATATGTGGATTGTTTTCAATTACGGCATTAGCCGCTTTTAAAATACGACTGGTTGACCGGTAATTTTGCTCAAGTTTAATGACTTTTAAATTATGAAAATCTTCTTTTAATAAAGCCATATTCTCAGGCTTTGCACCACGCCATGCATAAATAGATTGATCATCATCACCTACGGCGGTGAATTGGCCCATCACACCAACGAGAAGTTTTACAAGGGTATATTGTGCAGTATTGGTATCTTGATATTCATCTACCAGTAAATAGCGAACCCGATTTTGCCATTTGTCTCTGACTTCAGCATTCTCTTGCAGCAAACGTGTTGGCATCACAATCAAATCATCAAAATCAACGGCATTATAAGCGCGCAGATTACGTTCATAGAGTTGATATAAATGTGCTAACTGTACATCGTCAACTGTTTCACACGTTGAATGAGCTTGCTCTGGTAAAACTAAGTCATTTTTCCAATCAGAAATTTTCTTCATTGCTTTAGCAATGAGTTCTTTACTCTCTGCACCCGACATATTATCGCGCTGCATTAAGTCCATCAGAATTCGTTTGCAGTCGTCTGCATCTAAAATCGAAAAATTGGCTTTAAGAGGTAAGTTTTTTAATTCTAAACGCAATAAATTTAAGCCAAAAGTATGGAAAGTCGAAACTGAGAGTCCTTTTGCTTCTTCACGTGACAATAACTTAGCGACACGCTCCTTCATTTCACGTGCGGCTTTATTGGTAAAGGTCATGGCAGTAATACGATGTGCTGGAATACCACATTGCTGTACCAAAAAAGCAACTTTTCGTGTAATCACTGAGGTTTTACCTGAACCCGCACCTGCGAGCACCAACAATGGCCCTTGAACATATTTCATCGCTTCAAGTTGCTTGTCATTGAGTTGACTGGCAGATGACATCTCGTAATACCTCTCAAGTTTTCGAGCATGATTATAGACATCTCTGTTTTAGAATCCCAATAGTAAATCTTGGGATATGTATAAATTATGATGCCTTATACAAATAACACGCCATAGCTTGTCGCAAGCTGTTCGACATAATAAAAAACCACCCGAAGGTGGTTTTTTTAAATCAGTAATAATTACTGCTTTGCATAAATGCTAATTTCTACACGGCGGTTTTGTTCTTTACCAGCAGCAGTTGCATTTGAAGCGATTGGATTAGAAGAACCTAAACCTTGTGCATCAATACGGCTGCTTGAAATACCTTGGCTTGCTAAATAGTTTTTAACTGATTGAGCACGTGCTTGAGACAATGGGATATTGATTGAATCATTACCAGTATTGTCTGTGTAGCCAGTAACTAAGATTGCGCTCTTGTTATCTTCAGCTAAAGTTTGCGCCACTTTGTTTAAAGTACCGTAGAAGTTTGGTTTGATGTTTGATTTATTGGTATCAAACGTGATGCTACCCGGCATGATCAATTGAACAGAACCATCTGGATTACGACCTACATCAACACCTGTACCTGCCATTTGCTCACGTAATTTTTTCTCTTTGTTATCGAGATATAAACCACTTGCACCACCAAGAATCGCACCGATTGCAATTGCACGGTTGTTTTGGCTGCTGCTACCGTTATTAATACCTTTGGAAACACCGTAACCAGCCGCCGCACCAATTAATGTACCTAAAGCAGCTTTGTCGTATGAAACACCGCCGATATCATTACCTTGTCCGCTCATTGTTTGGCAACCAGAAAGTACCAATCCAGCCCCTACCAATGTTGAAATTACTAATGCACGCATTGCGTAGCTCCTGTCTATGTATTTTGTTGTCTGAACAAATGATGAATGAGAAAATTAAGCCAGACCATTGATATTTTGTTAATAACAAACAGTTTATTTATATTTTTGTAATATTTTGATGCACTTTTCTTGATCTTATACTCACATTCTCTCCACTGTTTATCATTTTGCATAAAAATACACTTATGAGAAATAAGTCACATTATTAAAAATTAAGTAATCATCTAAGTCTTCTATGGTAAAAATTTTAATTTCCCAGATTTTGTATCTATAAGTACTGGAATATATGAAAATTGTGAATATTTAAAAATATACAGTTGTATTTAAATATCTGTTGTTTATAGTTAAAAGCATTGTTTTATCGAAAATTAGCACCCAAGGTTTGATTTATGTCTACCACAAATAAAAAAGTATCGTTATTAGAAAGGGTAACTAAAGGACTTACTGTTGGTTCTGTAATCACAGGAAGTACTTTTTTACATGGTCCTCCTGTTCTTGCTCTTGGTTTTACAAAATTATTTAAAAAATCAAAAAAGGTAGATGAAACCAATATTCAGTTGGCGAATAGTTGGATTGGCGTAAATAATCAACTGATTGAAAAAGTCTTACCAAATCTTAAATGGGAAATTAGTATTGATGAAAAGCTCGATCTGAATTTACAAGGTCGTTATATGATGATTTGTAATCATCAAAGTTGGGTTGACACCACAGTAAATCAATATTTTGGTCTCACACGTATGCCTCTCACCCGCTTCTTTACCAAGTGGGAACTCATCTTTATTCCTTTTGTTGGGCAAGCCTTTAAGATTTTGGGTTTCCCAATGATGAAACGTCACTCAAAGGAACAAGTGGCTAAAAACCCGGAACTGAAACATCGCGATATGTTAGAAGCACGTAAAGCCTGTGAACAATTATTAAGTCAGCCTTTTACACTACTCAATTATCTTGAAGGCACTCGCTTTACTGCCGAAAAACAAGCAAAACAACAATCACCCTATCAAAACTTACTTAAGCCAAAAGCAGGTGGCTTGGCATTGGCTTTAAACATCTTAGGCGATAAGATTGATGCTTTGGTTGATATGACAATTGTCTATCCTGATGGTGTACCAGATTATGGTGATTTCTGGCTAGGCGATGTTTCACGTATTGCTGTGGATTTGCGTAAAATAGAAATTCCAGATTGGGTACTGGGTGGAAATTATGAAGATGATCCAATCTACCGCGAACGCTTCCAGCAATGGGTCGACCAAATTTGGACAGAGAAAGACCAACTGATTTCACAAATGAAATCTAAATATTATCAATAGTCTGATTAGGAATTGACTCACCACATGACTCAGCAGGACTCAAAACAAAACTCTAAATATAACCTTGTAAATCCAAACAGTAAGTTTTTTAAACTGTTTCTGGTTTATGACATTTTCATGGTGTTTATTATTGTTTTTAATTTGTTCTGCTTAGGCATGAACTTTTTTTTAATGAGTAATATTGGCGAATGGTTTTTTAATACGATCCATTTAGCCAGTGTACTTGAATTCTATCGTAGCTATCTGCACCCTTGGGTGATTATCACCGAAGCATGGTTTATTATTTTTTTAATCACTGAACTTGCCGTGCGATGGGCAATTGCGATTGTGAATAAACACCATGCTCGTTGGTGGTTTTTTCCATTTATTCATTGGTATGAAATCTTAGCGATTATCCCCCATTTACGTTTTCTACGTTTATTCCGCGCAGGTATCATTGCCTATCGTTTACATGAACTAGGTTATAAAGTCGTTCCAGATAATATTCGAATTAAGGCACTTTTTTATTACAGTGTCGTTATGGAAGAATTGTCAGATCGTGTGGTGATTACAGTTATAGATAGCGTCCGACAGGAGCTAGAAACCAGTTCAAGTCATAAAGATATTATTCATGAGTTAGTGGATCATCATCGTCAATTATTTACCGTTGCCCTTTCTTCTATATTGCAAGAATCTTTAGCAAAAACGTTACAAGCACAACAACCGATCATTACGCAAAAAGTAGGGATTATTGTTAATCAAGCCATTGAAGATACGCCTGAGCTAACTCAATTATTACGTCTAATCCCAATCGTAGGTGGGCGAATTGAACAGCAAATTCAAAGTATAGGGCAGCGTTTGGGTGAAAATATCAGTGCAGGTTTAATTGAGCCGTTTACTAACGGATCTGTAAATCAACCCAATGAGAATTATTTATTTATTGCAGAAAAAGTCAGTGAATTGAATATTGATAATAAATACTTAGAAGAATTGGTCGAATCAGTGGTATTTGAAAGTCTTGCAGCCATACGAAAACAAGTCAAAGTCAAACAATGGCAGCAAACTTTACGTGAATATGATCAATTGGATAAAAAAGCAGAATGATTACAAGAAAATTTACCAATCTAGCTAGAGAATTCCTGTAATTTGTTCTAGCATTTGCTTTTATTTACAACATGCTTTAACACAATAGAGTGCTTAAAAAAGCCCTTAAGGATAAATTATGGCTGATATACGGATTACGGGCAGAATGGTGAATTTTAGTCGATTAACATTCGACACAAATGACCATAATGCGATCCGCCAGCAACTTACAAGCACCCTCAATGAAGGTTCTTATCTTGGAACATTAGTCATTATTGACAGTACCGTTGAACAAGAACTGATTGCCTTAATTCAATTGCTGATTGATCTTGGGTTACAGCCAATGGCGGTAATTGATGGAATTTTAGGTGATGAAGCTCGGGCGATTCAATTTCCTGTACTGCCTGCTGATCAACCTTTACAGCGTATCAAAGCATCAAAAGAGCAAGTCGTTGCTCAAGCACCTGAAAAAAATACTGAAACTCAAGAAATACAAACACCACAAAAACAAACACCGACTACGCATATCACCTCGTATCATGATGAGATTTTGCGTACTGGACAATGTTTGGTACAGGAGCAAGGTGATATTATCTTGAATGCGGGTATGAATAGTGGATCTGAAGTCATTGCGTCTGGAAATATTCACATTTATGGCAATGCTCGTGGTAGAGTCATTGCAGGCGCAGGTGGGCACACATCAGCTCGAATTTTTTGTCATTCACTAGAAGCAGAGTTAATCTCGATCGCAGGGACATATTGTGTCGCAGATGATATTCCTAAAGATATGATCAAAAAACCCGTACATATTTATTTAAATAACAAGCAAGAGCTTGAATTTGAAGCCTTACAGTTTTAATTTAACTTGTTAAACACCCAAAAAGCCCTTTTAGGGCCGTATGACCATAAATAGGAGTGGATTCGGTGGCCAAAATTGTTGTCGTAACGTCAGGCAAAGGTGGTGTAGGTAAAACTACAACAAGCGCATCTTTTGCAACAGGTTTAGCCCTACGTGGTCATAAAACTGTTGTGATTGATTTCGATGTAGGTTTACGTAATCTCGATTTGATCATGGGCTGTGAACGCCGTGTCGTTTATGACTTTGTCAATGTCATCAATAATGAAGCTCGCTTACAACAAGCCCTGATTCGAGATAAAGAAATCGAAAACCTATACATTCTTCCAGCATCTCAAACACGTGATAAAGACGCTTTGAGCGATGAAGGTGTTGCACGTGTCATTGATGAGCTATCTCAAGAGTTTGATTACATCATCTGTGACTCACCTGCGGGTATTGAGCGTGGCGCGATCTTGGCAATGTATCATGCCGATGAAGCAATCATTGTGACAAACCCAGAAATTTCATCAGTACGTGACTCTGATCGTATTATTGGTATGCTTGATAGTAAAACTAAAAAAGTTGAACACAACGAAGGCCGTATCCGTAAACATCTCTGTATCACACGTTTCAACCCTGAACGTGCTGACAAACAAGAAATGTTAACGATTGATGATATTTCAAAAGATATTTTACGTGTTCCGACTTTGGGTGTTATTCCTGAGTGTCCAAGCGTACTTCAAGCATCGAACGAAGGTAAGCCCGTAATTCTTTATGATGGAACTAAAGCTGGGCAAGCCTATGATGATTTAGTCGCTCGTTTCCTAGGCGAAGATCGTCCTTATCGACACATTGCAGTACAGCCAAAAGGTTGGTTAGCTAGACTATTTGGAGCGTAATTATGGCTGGATTCTGGAGTAAACTTTTTAGCAGTGATGAAAAACCATCAAGTGCACAAACTGCCAAAGATCGCTTAAAAGTTATTGTTGCATCTGAACAAGGTTTAGGTCGTCGCTTAAGCCAAGACAAAATTGACCAAATGAAAAAAGAAATCATGCAAGTGGTCAGTCGTTACGTTCGTGGTGTAGATGAACAGCACATTCAAATGCAAGTTCGTTCAGAAGCAAATATCGAAATGTTAGAAATGAATATCAATTTACCTGAAGATCGATAGAAGTTTTTTCATTAGCGATTTTTCGCAAATAAAGGCAAAATACATTGCGACTGAACAAGGCCATGCTTTGTTAATTATTCAGTCCCGTATTTTGCCTTTATTATTTTAAGACTGAGGAGATTGTCATGGCATTATCACAGCCAGCAACTTTCAATGAAGAATGGTCAGATGAGCGTGTTTTTGCCTACCTCAACCAACTTCCACCAGCAGATGTCAATGCTGACTTCCATGTGCTCTATCATGCTTTCAAACATATGCGTCCCTTCGACTATGAGCGCTTGATCACCAAATTTTTAGCTGATGGTCGTGATTTAAATGCGACTAATCCTGAAGGACAGCGTATTCATGACGTGATTGCTCAATTTCCACGTCAAAAAGACGGCTTCTTAGAAGTCTTAGCAAAATTTGCTTAAGATAAAAAAGCCTGCTTAAAGCAGGCTTTTTTATCTCTTTATTTTATCGACTACCAATCAAATAAACGCCCAGTAAGGTAAAAATCCCACCAGAAATACCATCAATCCATTTTGCAAAATTTTGATATGCTGTTCTAAATGTAGGTAATGAGAATACAAACGCTACCACTAAGAACCATAGCAAGGTCTCTATCGCAATAATAATAAAAAGCAAAGAGTGATGCTGATCAAATAAAGGATTGGCTAAGAATAATGAAAATACACTACCAAAATAAATCACTGCTTTAGGATTCGATAAGTTAGTGAGTAAACCTTTCATAAAAAATAAATAAGGCGACTGAGGTAATACTATCTGTTTGATACTTTGCTCACCTTTTGAAAAAGCTGAACGAAGCATTTGGTATCCCAACCAACATAAATATAAACCACCAGCGACTAAAAGGCCTTGTTTTAGCCAAGCCATTTTCTCAAAAAGGATATTCAATCCCATCAATGCTAAAAGTGACCAGACCATTGCCCCCAAGCAAATACCAAATGCAACCAATACCGCATCCTTACGAGAACGGCTGACAGCAGTTTGAGAGACTAAGAAGAAATCAGGCCCTGGAGTGATAAGCGCACAAAAATGAATAAAAATGAGTGTACATAATGCAACAAACATGGCTCACCCTTTAGCTTGTATTTTTAAACAATAAGCTTAAATAAAAAACGTGATTATTACCATATAAAATTGATAAACCTATAACAATAAAGCCCCTAAAGAGGGGCTTTATTAGTGGAATATTCTTATTAAACGAGAATATCACGTTTGCCGTTAGCTCCCATTGAACTTACGATCCCGTTCTCTTCCATTTGATCAATAATTCGTGCAGCTCGGTTATACCCCAAACTAAATTTACGTTGTAACGATGATGTTGAAGCCTTGCGCGTTTCAAGTACAAAAGAAACACACTGATCATAAAGTGCATCACGATTAGGATCACCATCACCATCTTCAAAACCACGTGAGGTTGGTTCTTCATCAAATGGGGTTAAGATTTCATCAACATAATCAGGCTCACCACGTTCACGCCAAGCGTCACAGATGCGGTTCACCTCATCATCACTAATAAATGCACCATGCACACGCTCAGGTTCGATTTTACCTGGCCCTAAGAATAGCATGTCACCGTGCCCCAATAGATCTTCTGCCCCACCTGCATCAAGGATTGTTCGAGAGTCAATTTTACTATTTACACGTAATGCAACACGTGTTGGGATATTCGCTTTAATCAAACCTGTGATGACGTCAACTGAGGGACGTTGTGTTGCAAGTAGTAAATGAATACCTGCTGCACGAGATTTCTGTGCAAGCCGAGTAATCATCTCCTCAGCTTTTTTACCAACCTGCATAATCATGTCAGCGAATTCATCTGCAACAATCACAATCGATGGTAAAGGAGCTAATCGCGGTGCACGCTCCCCTACAACTGAATCACTAGCTTTCCAAGTTGGATCAATCAAATCTTCACCATTGGCAATCGCTTCTTCCACTTTGCGGTTATAGTCAGCCAATTTACGAATTTTTAGAAAAGACATTAGCTTATAACGACGTTCCATTTCATTTACACACCAATTCAATGCGCTTACAGCATCTTTCATATCAGTAACAACAGGTGTTAATAAATGTGGAATATCATTATAGTTAGCTAATTCAAGCTGTTTTGGGTCAATTAGAATTAAACGCAATTGATCAGGCGTGTATTTTAACAACATTGATAAAATCATTGAGTTAACAGCTACTGACTTACCTGAACCAGTTGTTCCCGCAACTAACATATGTGGCGCTTTGCCCAAATCAGTAATCACAGGATTACCTGAAATGTCTTTACCCATCGCCATCGAAAGTAAACCCGCTGGGTCTTCAAATGCAGGTGTCTTTAACAACTCAATCAGTCGAACCATTTCGCGGCTGCTATTTGGGACTTCAATGCCGATATAAGGTTTTCCAGCAATCACCTCAACCACACGAACAGATGCCATTGACATTGAACGTGCTAAGTCACGCGAAATATTGGTCACTTTAGATGCTTTTACACCTGGTGCAAGATCTAGTTCAAAACGTGTCACGACAGGCCCAGGTTGAGCCTCCACCACTTGAGCTTTGACGTTAAACTCTTGCAATTTAATTTCTAGCAGTTCAGACAAACGAGCTAATTGTTCAGCTGTAAAGTTCACCTTTTTATTCGGATCTACCTCGTCCAATAATTCTAAACCTGGCAAAGTTGGTAAATCACGACGTTTTTGAGCCACTTGCATCGCACGAGACATCGGACGACCAAATGAATCTGTTAACGGTGCATCAAAATCATCTTCGATATCAAAATTTTCTTCAACTTTACCCGCAGTTTCTTGCCATGCTTCAATAAATGCTTCTTTTGATAAACTCTCTTTAGGCGTTTCAATCTCAATAGGTGCTTTTACAAAAGCCGAAGACTGCGCGTAGCTCGGAGTTTGCAATACAGATTGCTGTTGTTTGTCTTCAATGAACAAATCTTCAAATTCATCAAAGCCTTCATCCAAAATACTTTGCTTATCATCAGAGATCATGTTTTTGATCGTATGATGCGACTGAACTACCGTTGCTTGCGGTACAGATTGAACGTCTATTGAATCTAACTCAATATCAAAGCCAATTTCATCACTTTCATTTTTTGCCGTTGATCGCGTTTCTTGAATAAATGGCTTATGTACATCCGTAGCCGTTTTACTATTAGGAACAGCAGCCAATAATTCATCGAATATTTGGTCATCATTCCAATCGACTGGACTCTGATGAGGACGTTGCTCTACAGAAGAAACTTCCGTTGCTGCGTGTACATATTGAGATGAAGGATTTATAGCATCATCTGCCGCTCGCAAAAGTGCATCAATTTCTTGTTTATGGCTCGCATCATCATGTTGTAATGCACGCCATACTTCACCTGTTTGAATTAAACGCTGACTATCGGCTGCAAGTTGATGTGCTTGTTTTAAAGTTTGCTCAAAGTCTTCTGTTGATAATACTTCTTGTGATTGAACACTTTGCTGCTCTTTGGCAACAACATCAGCAAATAGTTTTTCGGCTAATAATTGATGATGTGCATTGTCTGTTGATGCTGCTTTAGCTGCAATGCTGTGCTGTGTACTTTGGGCTGTATCATTCGCCTCTACAATATTTGAATCCGCCACTTGGAGTGGAGCTTTTTGCTTTATAGTTGGTGTTTCTGTTGAGGCTAATTGTTCAGTCAAATCATAAGCAGATTCGTGTTGAGGTATATTTTTATAGAACAAATCTTGTAAATATGCTGGCGCATTTTTTAATGTTGCCCAAGTTTTATTCCATTGGATACCAAAAGCTAAAGTGAATAATAAAATACTGAAAGCAAATAAAAAAAATGTTGCACCATAAATGGTTAAAAGTTGAGAAAGACTCTGACCTAACTCATAACCAATAATGCCACCTGCTGCATTTTCTAAAGTATCTGCTGGAACATTCCAATGTAGATACAACAAACTAGAAATGGACAGAATCAAGAAGAACTGTGCTGCATAACGGAATGGGCGATTTAGAAAACTTCTAGGCCACCACACTTGAATTGCTTCGATAAATAGAAATAAAGGAATGAACAAACTTGCCCACCCTAAAAAACCGAATAACAAGTCTGCAATCCAAGCACCTGCAACACCACTTGCATTTGAGACCTGTTGCGTATCACTGGAAATATGCATCCAACCTGGATCAAAAGGTGTGTAGGTTACTGTGGCAAGAAATAGATAAATGCCAAAAGAAATCAAAAATAATGTCATTAAAAAGCGTTGTGCATAAACACTTGACACCGCAGCCATATACAGTCCTGTAACCCAATTTGTTATTTGTAGGTATCGATTAAGGTCTAACTGACCTTGATCAATAAGTTTTATATTATGCACTCGTTCTTACAAAAAAGATGCACGATTGTTTACTGTTGTTGTTAACATCCATTGTTGTTGCAAACATTGATGAAATATCAGTAAATGCTCTCCATGATATAGCTCAATTCGATTAAGTATATCAATATTATCCAACCCACTCCGCTGTGGATTCACGTATAATTTTAAAAGTTTCAATATAAAAAGGATGTTCTTTAATGAGCGCTCGTCACTCACGGTTAATTATTTTGGGTTCTGGTCCTGCAGGTTATAGCGCGGCAGTTTATGCAGCGCGTGCCAACCTTAAACCGACACTGATTGCAGGCTTGCAATTAGGTGGTCAATTAACAACGACCACTGAAGTTGATAACTGGCCTGGTGACCCTGAAGGATTAACTGGTCCTGTGTTAATGGAGCGTATGCAAGCTCATGCAGAACGTTTCGGTACAGAAATTGTCTATGATCACATCAACGAAGTAGACCTTAAAACGCGTCCATTTGTGTTAAAAGGTGATATGGAAGAGTACACTTGCGATGCCCTTATTATTGCTACAGGCGCAACAGCACAATATTTAGGTCTTGAATCTGAAGCTGCATTTATGGGTCAAGGTGTAAGTGCTTGTGCGACTTGTGATGGTTTCTTCTATAAAAACCAAAATGTGATGGTTGTAGGCGGTGGTAATACGGCTGTTGAGGAAGCGCTTTATTTATCGAATATCGCTGCTCACGTTACTTTGGTTCATCGCCGCGATAGCTTGCGTTCTGAAAAAATCTTACAAGATCATCTCTTTGCAAAAGAGAAAGAAGGTAAGATCAGTATTATTTGGAATCATCAAGTAGATGAAGTTCTAGGTGATAAAACAGGTGTAACTTCTGTTCGCATTAAGTCTACACAAGATGAAACAACACAAGATATTCAAGTACAAGGTCTCTTTGTTGCAATTGGACATAAACCGAATACAGGAATGTTTGATGGTCAATTAAACCTACGTGATGGTTATATTCAGGTGCACAGTGGAACTGCTGGTAATGCTACAGCCGCTTCTATTGAAGGCGTATTTGCCGCAGGTGATGTAGCAGATAGTATCTACCGCCAAGCAATCACTTCAGCAGGTTCAGGCTGTATGGCTGCTTTGGATGCTGAAAAATATCTCGACAATTTGAAGTAATCTCTATATTCCCTTGCGTTGACAATTTAGAATAGATTGTCAACGCGCTCTAGTTGCGTTAATTTAGAATCATTCTTATTCACTTTAGCAACTATGCAAGCGCTGCCTTTATCAAAATATATTTTCCCAGATCCTATTGAAGCCGATCCAGAAGGACATGGCTTTATTTGTATTGGCGCAGACTTATCACCTGCTACATTATTTGAGGCCTATACACATGGTCTCTTCCCTTGGTTTAATGAAGATGAACCGATTTGTTGGTGGAGTCCTGAGCCACGCTGCATTATTGAGCCACATGCATATAAACCCAGTAAATCATTAATTCGAAATATGAAAAAACATGATTATCGGATTACAGTGAATCATGCTTTTGAAGATGTAATACGCTCATGTTCACTCCCCCGTAGCTACGCAAATGAAACATGGATTAGTGAAGATATAATCGAAGGCTATTGTTCTCTATTTAAGGCGGGTTATGCCTACAGCATTGAGGTCTGGCAACAAGAAAAATTAGTTGGTGGACTATATGGCGTAACGATAGGTAAAGGCTGTTTTGGTGAATCGATGTTTAGTACAGAAACAGATGTCTCTAAAATGGCTTTCTATACACTCATGTTGATCGGTCAAGAAAATCAGCTTCCTTGGATTGATTGCCAACTGGTCAATGATCATCTTTTAAGCTTAGGTGCGCGTACACTTTCTCGCCAAGTCTACCTAAAATCGTTACAAGATGTAATTATTACCCCCTCTATCAATTGGAAAAGTTATCAAGAACGTGTATTTTCAAGTAAAACAATAGCAGTTTTTGCAAAATTAGACGGTTAATGGATTAACACCTTGGAGGGAGATTAATGAAATCATACCAACCCAAGTCCCTTTTAAATGACTTACAGTACTATATAACACCGCCACACGACTGCAGTTATCTCGATAACAAATCAGCTCGAATGGTATTTTTAGATCCAATTCACCGTATTGATGTGGTGACATTGTCTGAACTTTCGCGTGTCGGTTTTCGACGTAGTGGCGATTTTGTCTATCGACCAGAATGCCATTTATGTCGCCAATGTTTGTCTTGTCGCGTTCCAATTCAAGAATTTAAAATGAATAGTAGCCAGAAGAAGGCATGGAAACGTAATCAAGATTTAAAAATGAGTATTTTGCCAACTTCGCAAGCCACTCAACAGCATTATGATTTGTATGAGCGTTATATTAACGAGCGTCATGCAGATGGCGATATGTATCCAGCAACATTAGATCAGTTTGAAAAATTCCTCGTTCACAGTTGTACAGAAAGTTTTTTCATTGAACTTTGGGATGATCAGAAACTTATTGCCGTTTCTACTTGTGACTTAATGGATGATGGTCTCTCTGCTGTATATACTTTTTTTGATCCTCAAGAACAACGTCGTTCACTTGGTGTTTTTGCGATTCTTAAACAAATTGAATATGTCAGCACTTTAAATTTAGATTACTTATATTTAGGCTATTGGGTGCCTCACTCAGCTAAAATGAACTATAAATCACAATATACGCCACTGGAATTATTATTAGATGGACAATGGCGTCGCCTTAATCGCCCACTCTTAGAAAAAGAGATTCATCAACTTGGAAATTCATTAATGACGACACTACCATCGGAGTGGGATAACTTAATTATTAAATAAAGCAGCAAAATCATCAGTGCATGTTTTGACCATAATCACAGCATGCTCTTTTGTACCATCTAAATTTGGATAATAATTTTTGCGTAAGTCTATTTGATGAAAATCCGTTTTTTCATACAAACGAATTGCAGCAAGATTGCTTTCACGTACTTCTAAAAAAATTTGAATCGGATTATTTTTTAAAAGTTGAATTGAATAATCTAGCAACTCGTATCCAAGACCTTTGCCCTGTTGACTTGGATGAATCGCCATCAGTAATAAATTGGCCTCGTCTAGAACAGGCTGCAAAATACAGAACCCAACAACCTGATTGGCTTTTTCATAAACAGTACATTGGTAGGAGGTCAAGGATTCCTGAAACTGCTGTCTAGACCAGGGATGTGTCTGAACTAACCGTTCAATCTCAGTCACACGGCCTATATCACTTTCCTGCATCAATCGGATCACAAACTTTTACCCTATAAAATACTGATGCAGATTATCAGCAATTTAATACAAAATTTGAATAAGAAAATGGGCAATTTTAATTGCCCATTTTAGTTAACTCATATTAAAGCCTAATTCAGCACGCCATTTATTCAATAATGCTGTTGTATCATCATCATTCGGATGAAATTTTGGTCTTAAAAATGCCAGTAACTTTGGAATTTGACGTGTCATAAAACCTTTATAGCCATACATGAACTTGAGCATATATTTGGTATCTCGCCATGTAAGTCTGCCATCAGTTTTTAAAAGAGTCGCAGTGAAATATGACTGGGTAATAAAAATTAAACCCATTGCAATCACTAAAGCTAATGAACGCATAAAATACGCTTTAAATCCTTGCCCATACATCGCTTCATAAACGTCAAATGCCACCGCTTTATGCTCATTTTCTTCAACTGCATGCCACATCCATAAATGGTACATGGTCTCATCCATAAACATGGATTGAATATCTGGGTTAGACAATAGTTCTTCAGCAATCGTTGATGTAAAATGCTCCAAGGCACAAGTACCCGTTAAACCAATCATCTCTTTTGTAAAACCAAATGGTTTTAATAATTTAGTACTTATAGCAACGCCATACTGAATCACTTTACCTGTTTGTGCCTCCAATTTGCGCACATCATAACCATAAGCTTGCGCAGCTGCATTAAAGGCCAAGTGTTCCTTTGAATGCATTGCCTCTTGTCCAATAAAAGCACTAATTTCTTTTTGTAATCGAGGATCAGCAACTTTTGGATCATTTCTAACTGCACGGGTACTATTCACAAAAAATTGTTCACCCTCTGGAAACAGTGCTGAAAGTGCAGTCATAAAATGAGTTAAAGCAGCATCTCCATTTGCCCAATACCGTGGAACTTCGCCAAACTCAAAATCCATTCGGCGTACAGGAAAACTAGCGCCAGCGCGGTTTGAAATATTGACCTTAGCATTCATGCTGTTGACTCCTTTTAAATGGAAAATTTCCATTTAGTACTTTTGTTCATTTTCTTGTGTTTTATATTACGGTTTTATTGCGATGAATTAAGTGCAGTTTAGGACAGCAAGGTATCAGTTTAGGACACAATTAAGGATAGATTGTCGAACAATAGACATAAAAAAACACCCCAAAGGGGTGTTTTTTTATTACTCTAAGCGATTATGCAGTTACTTTAGCAACAACACCAGCGCCTACAGTACGACCACCTTCACGGATCGCAAAACGTAGACCTGGGTCCATTGCGATCGGGTGGATTAATTCTACTGACATCTCAACGTTGTCACCAGGCATAACCATTTCTACGCCTTCTTGTAACTTGATTGCGCCAGTTACGTC
>NZ_JANHGP010000016.1:0-46529 GCF_024494585.1 Acinetobacter sp. 5862 | reverse complement strand
AAGCTAACGGAGGCAAACCACCTTTGATGGCTGCTTAACCTCTACTTTTAAATTCAGTTATTTATGGGAGGATTACCGAATGTATTAGCAATGAGTAAAAATTATCCAGAAAACACAATGTTAGTTATTTGTTGCGAGTTAGATATAGGCTATTTTTCAAAAGAATGAAATATTTTAGAAGAAAAAGTTAGAGCTTTAAATATTGAACATAATTTCAAAGAGATTTTTATATATGATAGCTCTACTGAAAAATCATTTACTATGAGTTAAATTGAGTCAATTTATAGTTTTAGGAAAATGATTATGAAACTCAACTCTTTTTCTCCACTGCCTGAAGATGATGAAGAACTGCATCTCCCTGAGCTAGTGTATTGGGCATCCCTTGGTGATGTAGAACAAGTCGAGCAATTATTGGTAGAGGGAATAGATCCAAACCAGACCGATGATGAAGGTTATAGCGCGCTTCAAGCTGCTGCCGAGAATGATCATTTAGCTGTGGTGAAACTACTAGTGAGTAAAGGAGCAAATGTCGCTTATAAAGGCGAATATACTGCGCTGCAGCTTGCAGAAATGGCAGAGCATGACGAAGTGGTTGTCTATCTAAAAACTCTTTAAATCACGCATAAAATGATAAATAAAAAGAAGCCCCATCATCCTGACGGGGCTTCTTAGTATTCAGCTTCTTGTCGTTTATATTCCTTATGAACGACCGCTTCCTGCGTATCTTGTTATTTTCAATGAGACTTCCTGTCTCTGTATGCTTTATATGATATGTGAAAACTTTAGAATGGGATATTCGCCAATCGCTGAGATTGTTGTAGGTTTTGGCGTACATCAATTGAGAATGATGAAATGATAAGCGATAAAAAACGGAATCCATAGATTCCGTTTCTCACCTTATTAGGATTTAGAAATGAACATCTAAACCGATATAAGGACCTTTAAAATTAAATTTAAGATCGTTTTTTTCGTAGTCATCTAATTTAATGTCTAAGATACGGTAGCCAGCTTTCAAGCCAACATCGACCAACAGATTATCAATAAAGTTATATTGTAATTCGGCTTGTGCGTCAGTAATTTTGGTATCATTGATGTTGCTATATAACAATTCAGCTTTAGCACTCAAGCCTGTAAATGGTAATTTTACCCCTGCTGATCCATAGATCACAGGAACAGTTTTATCGATATCTGTTTTGCTTAAACCGAGTTTTTTAACATCACCATTTAAACTGGTTGCGCCTAAACCAATATCTGCATTTACGATAGTATCCAAGATTTCATAATATAAAATGAAATCGGTATGATCTATGTTCAAGTCATAAACTGGCTGACCTGCAACTTCATTTTCAGTTTGTGATTTTAAATTCACATAGCGAATTTTTGCATTTGGAATCAGTGGAATTGGGTGCTCAAATGCAAGCGAAATTTGAGCTGAGCCTTTACGGTCTAAATTATATTCTCGAGAGTTTGCGTAAGGATCCAATAGAAGATTATCTACGCCAGTTTGGTTGGATAAAGACGTTGTATTATTGGGTTGAACTTGAGTCTTACCATCATAAGACCAATAGCTTGCATCTGCTTTCACGCCAATTACATCTGCTTGCGCCAGACCACAAATACTTGTCCCTATAGCAAGCATTGATATTTTTAATATTTTCATTCGATTGTCCTAATTCATCTCAAAAACCCTAATGAATTGTTGTGAATTCATCAGTGATTGGGCGAATCATATAGTGATATTTGAAAATATACAGTAGTCTAATTTTAAATTTTAATTATAGGATGAAGAATAATGACCGATGCACAAAATGTTGTGGATTATCCTTTGTATGTTGCAGGGAAAGCAGTAGCGACAGGTCAATGGTTAGAAGTTCATGATAAATATACTAATACGGTCTATGCTCGAGTTGCGTTAGCAGATGAAAAAGTGTTGGAAAAAGCAATTTCTGCATCAGTTAAAGCTGAGGTAGATATGGCGACGCTTAAGCCATTTGAAAAACAAAAAGTTCTATTACATTGCGTTAAACGTTTTAATGAATTACGTGAAGAATTGACAGAAATATTGATTATTGAGGGGGGTAAGCCGCGAGGTGTTGCAAGTGCAGAAGTGGAACGTTTGATAAATACGTTCCAATTGGCTGCAGATGCGGTCACACAACTTGATGATGGTCGAATGTTGCCTTTGGCTGTAACGCCTGCGGCTGCTCGTTTTCGAGGTATGGTTAAGCATGTGCCAATTGGTGCAGTTTCGCTGATTAGCCCATTTAATTTCCCTTTAAATCTGGTTGCACACAAGATCGCACCTGCAATTGCAGCAGGTTGTCCATTTGTATTGAAGCCTGCGAGTTTGACACCGATCAGTGCATTAATGATTGCCAAGGTTTTGGCGGAAACTGATTTACCAAGAGGCTCATGGTCAGTGTTGCCTTGTGATCGCCAAGCAGCGGATATTTTGGTAACAGATGATCGTTTTAAATTACTCAGCTTTACGGGGTCAGATCAGGTTGGTTGGGACATGAAAGCGCGTGCAGGGCGCAAGAAAGTTACTTTGGAACTGGGTGGCAACGCTGCGGTTCTGATCGATGCAGATACCGTGATTGATGAGGCGCTGATTGATCGTTTGATCAGTGCCGCTTATGGGCATGCAGGGCAAGTTTGTATCAGTGTGCAGCGGATTTTAGTGCATGCTGATCTTTATGTGGAAGTGAAAAAGAAACTGATTGCGAAACTGAAAAAAATTAAAGTAGATGATCCAAAGCTCAATACCACATTGGTAGGTCCGATGATTAAGGAAGCTGAAGCTGTTCGCCTGAAAAAATGGGTTGATAAAGCCGAGAAAAAAGGGGCAAAGGTTCTGACGGGAGGACATTTACAAGGCGTATTATTTGAACCGACTTTACTGGAGAATGTTGATGCCAAACTAGAAATCTATAAGGATGAAGCATTTGGCCCTGTTGCCATTTTAGAAAAATTTAAAGAGTTTGAGCAGGGTATTAATACAATTAATCAAAGTCGTTTTGGTTTACAGGCAGGGGTATATACGCAAAATCTGAATAAAATGCTGTATGCATGGGATCATTTGCATGTTGGTGGAGTCATCATTAATGATGTGCCTACATTCCGTGTCGATAACATGCCGTATGGCGGTGTGAAAGACTCAGGCTTAGGTCGCGAAGGAATTCACTCAGCGATTCGTGATATGCAAGAAGAACGCTTGCTCGCAATTAAACAATAAAATAGAAGTTCAAGCGGAGTTCTGGCTTCGCTTGATTAGGTTGTATACTTGATTTTATAAATTGACTGTAAGGTCAAAATTTCATTCAGTTAAAAAATAATCAGTTATTTAAAAAACATAATTTTTCAGACAGAAATTACAGTAAAAAGAAATAAAAACAGGTATTGTTCGGCTATTAAAAAGCAGAAAAACAAAATCCAATCTTTAAGGAAGATGGTTTGGTTTTTGCTTGTTTGTTCATGAAAATGAGAGAGGCCCACAAGGTTGGAATTTCATGCAAGCAAAACAATATTTTTTATGGCACTTTTCATGTCTGTTGGATAATAAAACCTAACTCAGTATGAAAAATGCCAGCGGTATATATTTAGGTGTCATATGGCAGATTCTCGTGAAAACTGGACATCACGATCTGGTTTTATTATTGCAGCCGTTGGTTCGGCTGTAGGTTTAGGTAATATTTGGCGCTTTCCTTATGTTGCCTACGAAAATGGTGGTGGTGCGTTTCTTATTCCGTATTTACTCGCACTAATTACGGCTGGTTTACCTCTTTTATTTTTAGATTATGCGACTGGACATCGTAGTACAGGCTCACCCCCTAAAGCATATCGTGCTTTATTTAAAGGTGGTGAAACACTAGGTTGGTGGCAAGTCTGTGTCTGTATCATTATTGGTTTGTACTATGCCAGCGTACTGACGTGGGCGGGAAGTTATGTGTATTTCTCGATTGGTCAGGCGTGGGGCAGTGACCCAGAAAGTTTCTTCTTTAATACGTACTTACAGACCTCGAAAGCAACTGGCTTTGATTTGCAGTTTGTCAGCCATTTATTTTGGCCAATTGTGGGAATCTGGGCGCTGACCTTAGTGATTTTGTATGGTGGTGTTAAAAAAGGTGTTGAATTATCCAACAAGATTTTCATGCCATTGCTGTTCGTACTGTTCACCATCCTTGTGATTCAGTCACTACGCTTGCCCGGTGCGGTTGAGGGCTTAAATGCATTCTTCACGCCGAACTGGTCTGCGATGATGGACTATAAAGTTTGGTTAGCAGCTTATGGTCATACGTTCTTCTCACTTTCTGTTGGCTTCGGGATCATGGTGACCTATGCATCTTATTTGAAGCCTAAAACTAACTTAACAGGCTCTGGTTTGATCGTTGGTTTTGCCAATGCATCGACTGAAATCCTTGCTGGTATTGGTATTTTTGCTGCACTCGGCTTTATGGCACATGCTGCGGGTACAGAAGTTAAAGATGTCGTAAGTGGTGGTATTGGTCTGGCATTTATTGCATTCCCTAAAATTATTTCAAGCTTAGGTGCAGGCGCAGACGTATTTGGTCTCTTGTTCTTCTCATCGTTGTTTGTTGCTGGTATTTCATCGATGGTGAGTATTCTTGAAGTGCCAATCGCAGCAATGCAGGATAAATTGAAATGGGGACGTAAGAAGGCAGTAACGATCATCGGTGGTGGTAGTGCGCTAGTTTCAGTGATTTTATTCTCAAGCGTTAATGCCATTAAGCTGGTGGATATTGTGGATCACTTCATCAATAACATCGGTATTATTGGCGGAGCATTGGTTTCTATCATTAGTATTGCTTGGTTTAAACGCTCTGCTTTGATTGAACTCCGTGACCATGTGAACCGTATTTCTACGATTCAGTTAGGTAAAGGTTGGGCGTTTACGCTTACTGTGATCACATCATTGATCCTGTTAACGACTTTGAGCATGACAGTGATTAACTTGATTAAGAACGGTTACGATACTTACAGTATGAGCTTACAAGGCGTGTTTGGATGGGGTAGTGTCATTTTCTGTGCTGTCGTTGCGCTAGTTTTAAGCAGAATGAAAGATCGCTAGGAGAATAAAATTATGAATACTTCAGCAATCGTAATGATGATTATTTCAATGGTGTTTTTATGGGGTGGACTCGCTTTGTCGATTCGCCACCTGATGAAGAATCCAGAAGATTTAGATGATGTTCTTGAAGAAGTTAAAGATCAGCATACGCTGTGATTGATTCTTAAAAAAAAAGCAGGCTTTTAAGCCTGCTTTTTTATTACGCTTGTTTTTGGATATGACAATAATAGAAACCATCACCTGATTGATTTGAAGGCAACAGCTGACGACCATGGATCTGTTCTATACCCCAATCCGCAGAGATTTTAATTTCTTTTGCATCGGGATGGTCTGCAAAAAACTCGACCATCTGCTGCTCATTCTCGACTTTTAATATTGAGCAGGTGATATAAAGCAGCGTACCGCCAACTTTAAGCTGTTGCCACATCTGTCTCAAAATCTGTTGCTGTAAAGCCACGGTTTGTGCGATGTCTGTGGACTGTCTGAGCAAGCGAATATCAGGATGACGACGAATAACACCTGTTGCAGAACAAGGTGCATCCAGCACGATACAATCGACGGGTTCTGGTGCTTGCCATGTGGTGGCATCGGCTGCGATAATCTCCACCTCAGTTTGATCTAAGCCAAGACGTTCGATATTTTCAGAAACACGCAATAAACGTTTTGCATCATGATCTAATGCGATTAGCTTTTTAGGATTAAAGCGCTCAAGGATATGTGCTGTTTTTCCACCTGGTGCAGCACAAGCATCAACCACCACTTTGCCATCTAGGCTCGGTAAAAGTGTGGCGCACAATTGTGCATGTTCATCCTGAACAGAAAAGCCACCTTCTTCGAAACCTGGTAAATGGGTAATATTGCCCGTTTGTTCCAAAACAATACCAACGTCAGAAAGCATGCAAGGACGAGCATTAATCTGTTCTTCGTCCAAAATCTCTAAATATTCATCACGACTAACTTGGCGTTCATTGACGCGCAGGGTGAGTGGCGCGACTTGTTTTAAGGCTTGGCACAGATGCTCTGCTTGCTCAGGCCAATCTTTTTTGATTCGTTTGAATAACCAACTTGGTAAACCATGTGTATTATTCAAAGCTATTTGAAATTCATCTGTTTCACGTGAAACACGACGCAGAATCGCATTGACCACACCACTCATTGGCTCGAAACCTAATTGCTTAGCAGCATTTACAGTTTCCGAAATTGCAGCATGTACAGGAATACGGGTACATAAAATTTGATATAAGCCAAGATATAAACAACTTTCTAATGCTTCATTGTCTAACGGTTTGGTGAGTAATGGTAAGGTAATGGCTTTTAATGAAAACCACTGGCGTAAACAACCTAAAGTCAGTTCGTGATATAAACCACGATCACGTTCAGAGACCATATTGATATGTTGATTCAATACGGAAGTCAAAGATTGCCCATTTTGAACAGCCAAAAGTGTTTTGATCACTTGCGCACGTAGATTCAAATTTTTTGTAGATGATTGATTCGATTGGCTCATGGGAGAATTTGTCCAAGATGTAATTTTTGAGTTTGGGCAATTTGGACAGCATTGAGCGCTTTACCACCTGACCACTGTAAACTGGTTAAGCACACGACACTGTTTTCACCACAAGCGACATGTACGCCTTGCTTATCAATTGCAAGAATTTCACCTAATTGAGCATTTGCTTTACTGATCTCGGAGCGCATTGAACTCCAAACACGTAAGGCGTTATTTTCATCCAATTGAATAAAAGCCACAGGCCAAGGGTTGAACGCACGAATATTGCGGTCGATTTGGATTGCAGTTTGTGTCCAATCAATACGTGCTTCTGATTTCACTAATTTATGTGCATAAACCGTCAGGGATTCATCTTGAACTTCACGTTTGGCAATAAATGATTGCAAACTTTGCTCAGTTTCAAGCACGGTACAAATAGCTTCAGCACCTTGAGTCGCTAACTTGTCATGCAAGGTTGCAGAGGTATCTTCTGCAGTAATTGGACAATAGGTTTTGTACATCATATCGCCTGTGTCCAAACCAGCTGCCATTTGCATGATGGTGATGCCTGTTTCGGCATCTCCAGTCGCGATTGCACGTTGAATCGGAGCTGCTCCACGCCAACGAGGTAAAAGAGAACCGTGAATGTTTAAACAACCGTATTTAGGCATATCTAATACGGTTTGTGGCAAGATCAGACCGTAAGCGGCGACTACCATGACATCAGCACCCAAAGCTGCTAGCTCTTGTAGGGCAGCTAAACCTTCTTCAGTCGATGCTTTAAAATGCAGTGGTTGAAAAACAGGTAAGCCATGTTCAAGTGCAAGTTGCTTTACGGGAGAAGGTGTAAGCTTTTGTCCGCGCCCTGATTTACGATCAGGTTGAGTGTAAACCGCAATAATCTGGTGTGGTGTTTTTAATAATGCCGCCAATGCGGTTGCCGCAAATTCAGGCGTACCAGCAAAAATGATCTTCACAAAGATAATCCACAGAAAATTTGCCCCAAATTATAAGCCAAAAAGCCACTAGCCCCTAATTAGGTGAAAGGAATTGTCTTTGAACAAAAAAGATAGGTTCACTGGTCATCAGTTAAACGATAACTTGTAGTATGATGGGAAAAGCTCAGTATCATTTCGCCAGAGAGAATGTCTTATTCATCTCGAGCACACACTTGTTGGGAATACAAAATGCCTGATTATCGTTCAAAAACATCAACACATGGAAGAAATATGGCGGGCGCGCGCGGTTTATGGCGTGCGACTGGTATGAAAGATGAAGATTTTGGCAAACCAATTATTGCGGTGGTCAACTCATTTACCCAATTCGTTCCAGGTCACGTGCATCTTAAAGATTTAGGGCAACTGGTTGCACGAGAAATTGAAGCTTCTGGTGGTGTCGCAAAAGAATTTAATACCATTGCCGTGGATGACGGGATTGCCATGGGGCATGACGGGATGCTGTATTCACTACCATCACGTGATTTAATTGCCGATTCTGTAGAATACATGGTCAATGCCCATTGTGCCGATGCAATGGTATGTATCTCGAACTGTGACAAGATCACACCTGGAATGCTGATGGCTGCAATGCGCTTGAATATCCCAGTGGTGTTCGTGTCTGGCGGTCCGATGGAAGCGGGTAAAGTCAAATTCCGTGGTGATGAAAAGGCAATCGACTTAGTTGATGCCATGGTCGTTGCAGCAGATGAAAGCTATACCGATGAAGAAGTTGCAGCATTTGAGCGTTCGGCATGTCCAACTTGTGGTTCATGTTCGGGTATGTTTACTGCAAACTCAATGAACTGTCTAACTGAAGCTTTGGGTTTATCATTGCCGGGTAATGGTTCTATTGTTGCAACTCACGCTAACCGCGAAAAACTATTCCTAAAAGCAGGTCGTTTAGTAGTTGAACTTGCGAAGCGTTATTATGAACAAAATGACGACAGCATTCTGCCACGTTCAATTGCAACCAAAGCAGCATTTGAAAATGCGATGACTTTGGATATTGCAATGGGTGGTTCTACCAATACCGTATTGCATTTGCTTGCTGCTGCACATGAAGCAGAAGTTGATTTCACTATGGATGATATCGACAATTTATCTCGTAAAGTACCTGTATTGTCTAAAGTTGCACCTGCAAAGTCGGATGTGCATATGGAAGATGTACACCGTGCTGGGGGTATCATGGCGATCTTAGGTGAGCTTGATCGTGCCAATCTACTGAATACTTCATGCCCAACCGTACATGAAAAAACACTGAAAGATGCCTTAGACAAGTGGGATATTATCCGCACTGAAGATGCAGATGTTTATGAGTTCTATCGCTCATCACCGGGTGGTGTTCCAACTCAAGTAGCATTCTCACAAAACCGTTATTATTCAACTTTGGATGGTGACCGTGAGAAAGGTGTTATCCGTAATGCTGAACATGCTTTCTCTAAAGACGGTGGCTTGGCAGTCCTTTACGGTAACATTGCTTTAGATGGCTGTATCGTCAAAACTGCGGGTGTGGATGAATCGATTCTTAAATTCACGGGTACAGCGCGTGTTTTTGAAAGCCAAGATTCAGCGGTTGAAGCGATTTTAGATCATAAGATCGTGGCAGGTGACATCGTTGTCATTCGTTATGAAGGCCCACGCGGTGGTCCAGGTATGCAAGAAATGTTGTATCCAACAAGCTACTTGAAATCAAAAGGTTTAGGTAAAGACTGCGCTTTGATTACGGATGGTCGTTTCTCTGGTGGTTCTTCAGGCTTATCAATTGGTCACGTGTCTCCTGAAGCTGCTGAAGGCGGTGCGATAGGTTTGGTTGAAGATGGCGATACCATTGAAATCGATATTCCAAATCGTACGATTCACTTGAATGTAGATGATGCAACGATGGCTCATCGTCGTACGGTTCAAGAAGCAAAAGGCTGGCATCCAGCTGAAGAGCGCAAGCGTAAAGTTTCTAAATCACTTAAGATTTATGCAATGCACTCTACGAGCGCAGCAAAAGGCGCTGTTCGCGTTCTGTAATTCTGATCGCCGCTTAAAGCGGCGAGATCCCTCTTACAATAAAAGGGGGATTTTTTTTTGATTTTATTAGATACTGAAGATAATTTTTGCTGACGTATAAATTGATACGTGAGTACAATTTCATTCACTTACAGATTTTATGACCATTAGAGGCTATCGACATGTCTTTGTTACGTCGTTGGTTTGATCCCATCCGATCGCGTTGGTTTTACCAAAAACCTTCTCGTCAGGCGGAATTACCCACGGAACAGGGTTTAAGCATTTATCTTCGTTTAGACGATGTTTATAGTTATCTTGCGGTACAACAACTGGATCAGTTGAATGAGATTTTGAGTGACGAACTCAAACCATTAAAGGTGATTATATCTAGACAGGGTGCAGAACCCCCAAATGGAATGACAGCCGAAGATTGGCTTCAATATTGTCTAAATGATGCCAAGATTCTAGCAAAACAGCATCGTTTTGGATTTGACGATACACCTGAAATACCAACAGCAGAAGCCTTACAACAAGCAGAAACAATTCTAAGAAATACGCCATTAAGAGAACAAAATTTTTTACATTTACTAGAAGATGTTTTTCATATGCTTTGGCAGCAGCAATATGGAAAATTACGTACTCTTTATGCGATGGCAAGTCAGCATCAAACTCCACAAAATTACCCAGAACGCATTTTTAAAGATGTGCCAGTGATTGCTAGCTATTTCGAATTTGGTGAGCGTAAGTATCAAGCTGTTGATGATTTATTACGTTTGACCCGCCGTTTAAAACAACAAAAACTACTTACGGGTAATCCCATCTTTTTGATTAACCATATTGAGTGGCGAGAGCATTTAATCAATGACGGTGAGTCTATAACTGAAGTTCAAGGTTTGCATCCAGAGCTGGATTTATATATCGCTCTTGAAGATCCAATGAGCTGGCTATTACTCGCCTACATCAAAGAAGAACTGGCAAATTATTACAATATCCAATTAAGCGTGTATCCATTAAGTTATCACGGACGTGATTGGTTTGATTGGAGTTTGGCAACACGTGTTTCTAAGCGGACACAAGTTGCATTTACACCTTTTTGTCGACCAACCAAAGAGGCAACCTATGAAATGGCAAAATTGTTTTATAGCGTCCCTGTTGAGCAACAAGTCGACTGCATGCATGAGATTTTAGAAGCGGTTTGGACACGTGGAAAAGATTTATCCTTTAAGGCGCATTTTCAAAAAATGCAAAAGCGTTTGGATATTGACCAACTGACTGAACAAGATGTTGAACAATGCTTAAAGCAAAATGATGTTCTGTGTCAGGAAAAGCATCAACCTGATTTTCCAGTCTTAGAGTTTCGTATAGACGGACAAACTTATGTGTTTAATAGTTTGTATCGAGTTTGGATGATTGAAAGTATTATCAGCAATGTTTTGGAAGATAAATATAAGCAGGAAAGTCAGGAATAAATAAAAAGGCAGCCGAAGCTGCCCACGATTCTAATGTTTATCTTTTAAACTGAATAACAGGTTCAGGAAAATCGCAGCAAAAGTTGCGGTTCCAATTCCCCCTAAATTAAAGCTACCAAACAGTAATTCAAAGTTACCTGCACCTAAAATAATAGTGACAGATGCAACAATAAGGTTTTTATTATTAGAAAAATCGACTTTATTTTCGATCCAGATTTTTGCACCTGCAATGGTAATTAAACCAAATACTACGATCGAAGCACCCGTAAGGACTGCTGTCGGGATCGTACTAATCACTGCGCCAAATTTAGGAGACAGCCCCAAGAAAATTGCAAATACGCCAGCGATTACAAATACAATCGTAGAATAAACACGGGTAACTGCCATCACACCAATATTTTCACCATAGGTGGTCATACCCGGTGCGCCAACACTACCCGATAACGTTGTGGCCAAACCATCCGCAACAAAAGCTTTACCCAGTTGAGGTGTAAGATCTTCGCCTGTCATTGAACCGACTGCTTTGATGTGACCTAGATTTTCAGCGACTAAAATCAATGCAACGGGAGCAATAATTAAAATTGCATTTAAATCAAAAGTTGGGTGTGAAAAAGTTGGGATACCAAACCATGGTGCTGCTGCAATTTGGGAGAAATCAATCGGTTTACCAAATCCTAGAATATTTGTTGCAACCACATATACGGCATAAGCAATCAATAAACCCACTAACAGTAATAAACGTTGTAATAAGCCCTTGGTAAATACAGCAATAATGCCCATGCTTAATACAGTGATGAGTGCCATCCACATTTCAAAAGGCTGTCCAGCAACGCCTTTAATAGTAACGGGTGCAAGGTTGAGACCAATAATCATCACCACAGCGCCTGTGACAACAGGTGGCATGAGTTTCTCAATCCAACGTGTGCCTGTGAGCATGACCGCAAAACCGATCAAGGCATAAAAAATACCACAGGCAACAATTCCACCAAGCGCAACTGCAAGGTTTGGATTGGTTCCTGACCCAGTAATATGACCAGTTGCGGCTGCAACGACACCAATAAATGCAAAGCTTGAGCCTAAATAACTTGGAACACGACCACCCGTGATCAAGAAGAAAATAATAGTACAAATCCCTGACATTAAGATGGCAAGGTTGGGGCTAAAGCCCATCAGAAGGGGTGCAAGAACAGTTGCACCAAACATTGCAAATGCGTGTTGTACCCCTAATACCGCACTTTGTAAGGGCGGTAAATATTCATTTGTCGCGACAGGGCGATGATCAATCTTTCCCTGATACGGCTGCCATTTTGGAAACCAATTTGACATAGATGAGACTCATTATGTGATATCAGCGGGTATGATACCCTGTCTTAAAACGAGCTTTCACCTATAAGTCATTGAGAATATTGCCAGATCATGTTTTTTTGCGTCTGTATTTTTACCTTTTGGTAAAATGTGTTTCAAAATAAACTATCGTATTTATTATTTATTTTATTCGCCTAATTTAAAAAACCTACGGCTAATATTTAAAAAAATTTCTAAATTTTTTTTCTAAAAATGGAATGTTTTGCCAATCTTGCCATCAACACCTGTGATTTATGTTGATGGCAAGGCTCTTATTTAGCCAGTATTGCGCAAACCTGCCGCAATACCTGCAATACTGACCATTAAGGCATGATCGACAGGGCTATGCTCAGTTTGATGCTCGGCTAAATACAGACGACGGCGTTTCATCAGCTCTGCTTGTAATAAATGCAGAGGCAATAAATATGGTTTCCGCACCTGCATGGATTGATCAAGCACTTCATTATTACTTAAAAGCTTAGACTCACCTTTAAGACTGAGCAAGGTATCTACGGCATTTTGTAGGCGTTGGCGTAATTCAACCCCCAAATTTTTTAAGTCCTGATCTTGGGTGAGATGAGATTCATAGTACAACGCAATGTCTGCATCTGATTTAGACAGTACCATTTCCAACATATCAATTAAGGTTTGGAAATACGGCCACTGATCTAGCATGTCATTGAGCGTATTTTTATGTTGTTCATGCACTTGATTAATTGCGGTGCCAGTTCCCAGCCAAGCGGGCAACATCAAACGAATTTGTGTCCAAGCAAATACCCATGGAATTGCACGTAAGGATTCGATGCCGCCACTTACTTTTCGTTTTGCTGGGCGTGATCCCAATGGCAACATTTGCAGCTCTAATTCTGGTGTAACGGTACGCAAATAACTCACAAAATTTGGATTCTCACGAACCGTTTGGCGATATACCTTAACGGAGAGATCCGTCATCTGATTCATCAAATCACGCCATTCTTTCTTAGGTTCTGGCGGTGGTAATAGTGTTGCTTCTAATGTTGCCGCTGTATAGATTTCCAAATTTTGTAGCGCGATGCCTTCTAAACCAAATTTAAAGCGAATCATTTCACCCTGTTCAGTGACACGAATTGCTCCAGAGATTGAGCCTGGTGGTTGTGAGAACAAGGCTTGTTGTGTTGGTGCACCGCCACGACTGATTGAACCGCCACGACCATGAAATAGAGTCAATTGTACCCCATGTTCTCGAGCGACAGCGGTGAGTTCTTCTTGCGCACGATATTGTGCCCAGTTTGCCGACATAAAGCCCGCATCCTTTGCCGAGTCTGAATAGCCGATCATCACTTCATGTTTGCCTTGAATATGCTGTTTATACCAATGCATATTGAATAAGGTATTCATGGTTTTGGCTGCACCATCAAGATCTTTTAAGGTTTCAAATAAGGGCACCACTCGAAGAGGATGTTGGATACCAGCTTCTTTTTGTAAGAGTAAAACAGCTAAGACGTCACTTGGATATTCTGCCATCGAAATAATATAGGCACCCAAGCTCTCAGCTGGTTGTTCAGCCAAAGTGCGCATGGTCGCAAAGACTTCAAGCACATCAGGATGTTGAATCAAGCTGCCTTCGGGTTCATTGAAATATTTAGGCAGTAAAGGACGTTTACTTTGTAGTTCCTGAATAAGGAAGTTTTGACGAGCCTGTTCAGTCCATGATTCAAAATTGCCTAGACCTAGATATTCAGTAATCGCTGAAATGGCTTGACGATGCCGCCCTGATTCTTGGCGAATATCGAGTTTGAGTAACTCAATTCCAAAGCAATTGATTCGGTATATAAAATCAAGCAATTGCCCATTGGCGATTTCAGCGAGGTTGCTCTCGATTAAGGAGCGATAGCAGAGTAATAAGGGCTGTAATAATTCATCTTTATTTCGAATGATCTGACTATCATCAGCTTCATGGCCTTGTAAGCGTTGCCCCAACCAATAGCGGGTGGCTTTTAAACGTTCACGGGTGTCGCGCAGATATTCACGATACGGTTCAGGGTGTTCATAGCCTAATGCTTGAGTCAGTTCCTCAGAACAACTTTGAATGGACAGTTCCCAACGCAGATTTTCAATATCACGCAAATACAAATCAGCAGCTTGCCAACGTGATAACCATAATACTTCTTGGGTGACTTGATGGGTGACATTGGGATTGCCATCACGATCACCACCCATCCATGAGGCAAAGCGAATTGGCGCGATATTGAGCGGTAAGTTTTGTTCACAATGCTGTTGGGTCAGTTCATTCAGCTCACGAATAAACTTAGGTACAGCATTCCACAAAGTTTGTTCAATCGTCGCAAAGCCCCACTTTGCTTCATCGACAGGGGTCGGGCGATGTTGGCGAATTTCGTCTGTCTGCCAAGCTGAACTGACCAATTGTTTCAGGGTGGCGATGGTTTGTTGGCGTTCACGAGGTGTTAGTTTTTGCTGATCTAGTTGAGATAGGCAATCGGTAATATCATCATATTTTTGAATCAAGGTACGACGACTGACTTCGGTTGGATGCGCTGTGAGGACCAATTCAATTTTTAAATCGCAGATTTGTTCGAATAATTGTTTTGAGTTGATCTGCTCAGTTTTGAATTTTTCAAATAAATGTGACAAAGGATTTGGATTAGGGGCTTGTTCGTCAAACTCAGCCTGACGACGATTACGCACTACATGATATTGTTCCGCAATATTGGCGAAGTTCAGAAAATGTGAGAATGCGCGAGTCAGCGGCAAAATCTCTTCATCTTTTAAACCGAGAAACAATTGTTCGAGCTGTTTTTCTGCTTCGATCTGGCCGTCACGTGCACCTTTGGCTAATGTGCGAATTTGTTCAATCTGATTAAACAAATCTTGCCCAGCATGTTGCTTTAAGGTCTCTCCAAGTAAATTGCCGAGTAAGCGGACATCTTCACGTAATGGAGCAGTGATTTGCTGAATCATTCTAATTCTCCTGTTGTTCTCACTCGACTATAGCGCGATTGGGAGACATTCCAAGAGCAGAACGTAAAAAAATGTGAATTTTATCTAATTTTTAGCTTGATATTTAAGCAAAAAAATCTCGATGGCATGTTGAATGATCTGATCGATTTCATCCGCCGTGGGCACTGGGGCTAGACCCAGTAAAACCTTGTGGTGGCGTCTGCCGAGCATGAGTGCCACAATCAGTTCGGTCTGTTTAAGGGGATCATCTGCCTGAATAAAGTTGAGTGTGATGGCCTGCTCAAAAAAACCACACCAGACATGACACATACGTGTGTGTGAGGCATCAAAAAACTGTTGGGTGAGGGGGCTTTGTTCAGCCGCGAGTTCAAACAGCACCCGATCCAGCTTCATCGCTTCAGGCAGGTAAATAATGCTTAAGGCACGCTGACACATTAAATATAGTGCCTGCCTAAAGTCGGACTCAGGTGTGAGTTCAAACTGTTTCGCCCGAATCGATTCTTCACAGCTTTCTTCAATGGCGCAGATAAACAGGTTAGCCTTGTCCTGAAAATGGTTATACACCGTGAGTTTAGTCACGCCTGCTTCTTTGGCAATCTGATTCATATTGGTGGCGTGGTAACCCATTTTTAAAAAAATAGATTTTGCAGCCTGTAAGATTTTGGCTCTTTTTTCTAAATCTTTAGGGCGACCACTGTGAATTTGCACGTTAGCTGTCTCATTTAATTCAATTCAAAATCAAAATGCTAGATTTAATTTTTAATTAGTGTACTCATGAGTATATTAATTAAAAAATAAACAATCTATCATAATGTTCATATTGTGCCTTAAAAAATCAATTTGAATAAGAGCGAAACAGAGATGAATCTGCTAAATCATGTAATTGTGGGGTTGCTCGTACTCAGCAGTGTCACTTTAACGGCATGTCAAAAAGAGGTTCCCAAGACAGAGGAAATTCCTTATGTCATGGTGACGCAGCCGAATACGAATCATATCGATCAAAAAAGTTATGCAGGTGATGTTCAAGCCAAGCAACAAACCGCATTGGCATTTCGTGTTGGGGGGCAAATTACCGAACGTTATGTTGATGTGGGTGATCGGGTCAAAGTCGGACAGGTTTTGGCTAAACTAGATGTCAAAGACGCACAATTGCAAATGAACGCTGCCAAAGCGCAATTGCAAAGTGCTGA
Organism: Acinetobacter sp. 5862; assembly: GCF_024494585.1. Taxonomy (NCBI): domain Bacteria; kingdom Pseudomonadati; phylum Pseudomonadota; class Gammaproteobacteria; order Moraxellales; family Moraxellaceae; genus Acinetobacter; species Acinetobacter sp. 5862. The sequence continues at coordinate 29,994 of NZ_JANHGP010000016.1, read as the reverse complement.
AGCAGCAGCAAAAATTGCGGCTCAAGAATATCAGCGTTATCAACAGTTATTACCTGTCAATGCAGTGAGTCGCTCACAATTTGATGCGGTGAAAAATCAGTATGAATCTGCTCAAGCAGGGTTACAGCAAGCGCGTTCTAATTATGAAGTGTCTTCAAATCAAACCGGTTATAACCAACTTATTTCGAATAAAAATGGCGTGATTACTCAACGTCAAATTGAAATTGGACAAGTAATTGCGGCAGGTCAACCTGCCTATCAACTCGCAATTGAAGGTGAGCGAGAAGTCGTGTTTGGCGTACCTGAGCAGGCCGTCAGTACCATTAAAGTCGGGCAACCTGCTTGGGTAACTTTGTGGTCTCAGCCAGAAGCACGTTTTGCGGCAAAAGTCCGTGAAGTGTCACCCGCTGCAGACCAATCGCGAACATTCACCGTGAAAGTTTCATTGCTTGAGGGGCAATCGAGTATCCAACTGGGGCAAAGCGCTCGGGTATTCTTTGTCGCAAATGAAAATAATGTATTGAGTGTGCCTCTATCCAGTGTCACTGCCAATGATCAACAAGCCTATGTCTGGGTCGTGAATAGTAATCAAACTTTACGTAAAGTCCCAGTGACGTTGGGTACTTATGGGCGTGACAGTGTGCCTATTCTGTCAGGTCTAAAAGCTTCAGATTGGGTTGTCGTTGGTGGCGTACACCTGTTGCGTGACCAGCAAAAGATTCATCCTGTAGACCGTGATAATCGCGCAGTCACGGTTAAAACAGGAGGTTAAGCATGAAATTTAACCTTTCAGAATGGGCGCTTAAGAATAAGGGAATTATTCTGTATTTTATGCTGTTACTCGGCATTGTCGGAATTATGTCTTATTCCAAGCTCTCTCAGAGTGAAGACCCACCCTTTACTTTCAAAGTGATGGTAGTACAGACCTATTGGCCAGGCGCAACCGCACAGGAAGTTGCAACGCTGGTGACAGATCGTATTGAAAAAGAACTGATGACCACAGGGCAATATGAAAATATTCGGGCATATTCACGGCCTGGGGAATCTATGGTCACGTTTATTGCTAAGGATTCCTATCGTTCTGAGCAGATTCCTGACGTTTGGTATAACGTGCGTAAAAAGGTCAATGATGTCCGTTCACAACTTCCAAGCGGTGTACAAGGCCCATTTTTTAATGATGAATTTGGTGATACCTTCGGCAATATCTATGTTTTAACGGGTAAAGATTTTGACTATGCGGTAATGAAAGAATATGCCGATCGTTTGCAACTACAACTGCAACGGGTCAAAGATGTCAGCAAGGTTAATTTGGTGGGTCTACAAGATCAGAAGATCTGGATCGAATTATCCAATACCAAAGCTGTTCAGCTCGGTGTCCCTGTCACAGCCATTCAGGAAGCGATTCAGAAGCAAAATGATATGGCAGGTGCAGGTTTCTTTGAAACAGGTACAGACCGTATTCAAATCAGAGTTAGCGGACACTTACATAGTGTCGATGACCTGAAAAAAATGCCGTTGTTGGTGGGCGATAAAACCATTCAATTGGGGGATGTTGCTGAGGTCTATCGCGGCTTTAGTGAACCTGCTCAACCACGTATGCGTTTTATGGGTGAGAATGGGATTGGCATTGCGGTGTCCATGCGTAAAGGTGGGGACATCATTGCATTGGGCAAAAATTTAGAAACCGAATTTAACAGTCTACAAAAAAGCTTACCTTTGGGCATGAAACTGCAAAAAGTTTCAGACCAACCTGTTGCAGTACAACGTAGTATTCAAGAGTTCTTAAAAGTTTTAGCTGAAGCGGTCATTATCGTTTTATTGGTCAGTTTCTTCTCACTCGGTTTTCGTACAGGGCTTGTTGTTGCATTGTCGATTCCATTGGTTTTAGCAATGACCTTTGCTGGAATGAGTTTATTTGATGTCGGCTTACATAAGATCTCATTAGGCGCATTAATTCTTGCGCTGGGTTTGTTGGTCGATGATGCCATTATCGCCGTGGAAATGATGGCGATTAAAATGGAACAGGGTTACAGTCGATTAAAAGCGGCAGGTTTTGCATGGCAAACCACCGCTTTTCCAATGCTGACAGGTACATTGATTACCGCAGCAGGCTTCTTGCCAATTGCCACGGCACAATCTGGAACAGGTGAATACACACGTTCTATTTTCCAAGTCGTGACGATTGCATTGATCGTTTCATGGATTGCTGCTGTTTTATTTGTTCCTTATTTAGGTGAAAAATTATTACCTGATTTCACCAAACAGAATCAACAAGCGGCATGGTATTTACGTTTATGGGCAAGGTTACGCAAGCAACCTGCACCAGTGGTTGAGTCGCATGGTCAGCATCATGATCCTTACCAATCCAAGTTCTATCAATCCTTCAGGCATATCGTCGAAATCTGTATTACCTATCGTAAAACGGTGATTGCTATTACGGTCGGTATCTTTGTATTGTCTGTTGCGATGTTTAAGTTGGTACCGCAACAATTCTTCCCACCATCGAATCGTGCAGAAATTCTGGTGGACTTAAAACTGGAGGAGGGGGCTTCACTAACGGCGACAGAACAAGCAGTACATAAGGTAGAACAATTCCTATCCAAACAAAAAGGGATTGATAATTATGTCGCTTATGTTGGAACAGGTTCACCACGTTTTTACTTACCTTTAGATCAACAACTCCCACAAGCCAGTTTTGCTCAATTTGTAGTCTTGGCTTCTTCTCTTGATGATCGTGATGAAATCCGTCGCTCTTTAGATAAGCAGATTAAGCAATTATTGCCTCAGGTACGTACCCGTGTGTCCTTGCTGGAAAATGGTCCGCCTGTGGGTTATCCATTGCAGTATCGGGTCTCAGGTGAAGATCTGGCAACGGTTCGGGCAGAGGCACAAAAAGTGGCTAAGGTGCTGAGTGAAGACCCAAATACCACCAATGTGCATCTGGACTGGGGTGAACCAAGCAAGATCATCGCCATTGACATTGATCAGGATCGTGCTCGTCAAATGGGTGTTTCCAGTGTTGATTTGGCTAACTTCCTAAACGCTTCTGTGACAGGGGCGGTGATGAATCAATATCGTGAAAAACGTGAACTCATTGAAATTCGTTTACGTGGTGATAAGTCGGAACGTGTTGAAGTGGCTTCGTTAGCAAATTTAGCTGTGCCAACCACCAAAGGAACCACTGTACCTCTAGCGCAAATAGCAAAAATTGAGTCACGTTTTGAAGAAGGTCTGATTTGGCATCGGAATCGTCTACCAACGATTACAGTTCGCGCGGATATTCGAACCAATTTACAACCTGCAACAGTGGTTCAGCAATTGGCAGACAAAATGCAAGCTTTACGTGCTGATTTACCCAATGGTTACTTAGTGGAAGTCGGTGGTACGGTTGAAGAGTCTGCAAAAGGTCAAAATTCGGTGAATGCAGGCATGCCATTATTCTTGGCTGTGGTGATGACTTTACTGATGATTCAATTACGTAGTATGTCACGCGCAACGATTGTTTTATTGACAGCACCTCTTGGTTTGATTGGCGTTGTTGCATTCTTACTCCTGTTTAATAAGCCTTTTGGTTTTGTCGCGATGTTAGGGACAATTGCTTTATCTGGAATGATTATGCGGAATTCATTGATCCTGATTGATCAGATTGAGCAGGACATTCAGGCAGGGCATGAACCGTGGGACGCGGTGATTGGTGCCACCATGCGCCGTTTCCGCCCAATTGTGTTAACCGCACTTGCCGCAGTACTTGCAATGATTCCATTATCACGCAGTATTTTCTTTGGTCCGATGGCGGTTGCGATTATGGGTGGCTTGATTGTGGCTACCCTGTTGACCCTGTTTTTCCTGCCTGCACTCTATGCGGCGTGGTTTAAGGTCAAGAAAGCAACACATCTATCATAATTATTTTGTGAATAAAGGTGCGAAATATTGAAAATTTCAATATAGTAGCACCTATATTTTAAGACCAAAAAATAATTGAATTTCATTGCATGACTGGTTTGGCAAAATGCAGTGAATGAGGTGATCTAGAGCATGGGGCAAGACAATATTGAGCAGCATCGCCGTTATGTGGCGATTTCGTACGTGTTCATGTTTCTTGCATTATTTACAATCGTGTTTGCAGTGTTTGCGTATCTGCTGGCACGAAAAGTTGCGACTGCGAATAATGCTGAAGTATGGATACACGCGCATGCACTGTGGATTATGCGTAATGTGCTGCTGTTTATTCTGATGGCTTTCTTTGCTGCCCTGTGGTTTATTCCACTGTTCTTTTTTGTCTGGAACAGCGCCCTCTGGGTGACCGCCATGACGGTTGTGGGTGTGGTGTTTAGCTCAATTGCATGGCTATTTCTGTTGAATGCATGGCTGAAAGGTATTGCCAGATACTTTAGAAATAAAGCGGTTTTCTAAATTTATCGCTTTTTTTATCACAATCACCCTTGTAAACGTATTGTACAGGCCCTATTAAGGCTCTGTTGACTTTAGAAATAAAATGTCAGCGGAGCCTATTTGTTTTTTTAAGTTTGAATAAATTCCGTGAGGAGCATCGCCAACCATGGCTAAACGTGATTATTATGAGGTTTTAGGCGTTTCGAAAACCGCAAGTGATGATGAGATTAAAAAAGCCTATCGTAAGTTGGCGATGAAATATCATCCAGATCGTAACCCAGACAATGCGGAAGCGGAAGAAAAGTTTAAAGAAGCAGCAGAGGCTTACGAAGTACTTTCTGATGGCGAAAAACGCAGCATGTATGATCGCGCTGGCCATAGTGCTTTTGAAGGCGGTTTTGGTGGCGGCGGTGGCTTCGGTGGTGGTTTTAGTGCAGAAGACATCTTTAGCCAGTTTGGTGATATTTTTGGTGGTGCTTTCGGTGGTGGCGGTGGTCGCCAACAGCAACGCCAACGTCGCGGCTCTGATCTTCGCTATGTGATGGAATTGACGCTTGAAGAAGCAGTCAAAGGCGTGAAAAAAACGATTACTTTTACTGCACCAGCGCCGTGTGAAAGCTGTGATGGTAAAGGTTCTAAGAATCCAAATGATGTTGAGACGTGTCGTACCTGTCATGGTGCTGGTCAAGTACGTATGCAGCAAGGTTTCTTCTCGGTTCAACAAACTTGTAGTACTTGCCGCGGTCAAGGCAAAATTATCAAAAACCCTTGTAATACTTGTCATGGTTCGGGCGTTGCCGATCGTCAACAAACGCTTGAAGTCACTATTCCTGCAGGTGTGGACAACGGCGATCGTGTTCGCTTAACAGGTAAAGGTGAAGCGATTCGTGATGGTCAAGCGGGTGATTTATATGTTGAAGTCGTAGTTCGTGAACACGAAGTCTTCCAACGTGACGGTGCAGATCTCTATATGGATGTGCCAATCAGTATTGCTGATGCTGCATTGGGCAAAGAAATTGAAATCCCGACGCTTGATGGTCGTGTCAGCTTAAAAATCCCAGAAGGTACTCAAACAGGTAAGCTATTCCGGTTACGTGGTAAAGGTGTTCGTCCTGTACGTAGCAGCATGGTCGGTGACTTATTGTGCCGTATCGTGGTAGAAACACCTGTGAATTTAAACAGTCGTCAACGTGAATTGTTGAAAGAATTACAAGCGTCGTTAGATGGTGATGGTCATGCTGCATCACCAAAGAAAAAATCTTTCTTTGATCGCTTGTTTGATTAATTAGCATCAATAAAAAACCTGCTGCGGCAGGTTTTTTTATGGGAATTTTTTAGCGTAGACACAGAGTTTTGCTATAGTAGCTCAATTGTTTAAATAAAAGACTAGGAAAAATTATGTCGACTTCTCCACGCATTGGAATCTTGGGTGCAGGCGGACGCATGGGGCGTATTCTGATTCAAGCAGTACAACAAGCAGGGTACCAACTCGCAGCAGCTGTTGAACGTCCAGAAAGCAGTTTGGTGGGTGCAGATGCAGGGGAACTTGCAGGGATTGGCAACATCGGCGTCAATATTGTGGGAAGTTTAAGTGAAGTTTTAAAAGACTGTGATGTCGTGATTGATTTCACTGCGCCTGTTGCCACTGAACAACACTTAAAGTTATGCCGTGAGGCAGGTGTTGCAATGGTGATTGGCACCACAGGGATGTCGGATGAACAAAAGGCTTTCTTAGATGAAACCGCAACACAGACTCCAGTCGTTTATGCTGCTAACTATTCAGTTGGTGTGAATGTTTCAATCAAATTATTAGAGCTTGCAGCGAAAGTGTTTGGTGATAGCGTTGATATCGAAATCATCGAATCACACCACCGTCATAAAGTGGATGCGCCATCTGGTACTGCATTTATGATGGGCGAGGCGATTGCAGATACTTTAGGTCGTGACTTGAAAACAGATGCTGTGTATTGCCGTGAAGGTCATACAGGTGCTCGTGAGCGTCAAAGTATTGGCTTTCAAACCATTCGTGGTGGCGACATCGTCGGTGAACATACCGTGATGTTTATTGGTGAGGGTGAACGTGTTGAAGTCACACATAAAGCTACCAATCGAATGAATTTTGCTTCAGGCGCTGTTCGTGCGGCTGCATGGGTTGTCGGTCGCGAAGCTCGTAAATATGATATGAAAGATGTTTTAGGCTTTAACGAGATTGAAGTTTAAAAGGTACTTTTTTTGTACTATAAAAGAGCTTGTTGAGCTTTCTTTCTGATAGAGATACAACAAGCTCTCACCATCATTACAACAATTGAGCATGACATGAATAAAAAGCATATTGTTCTTGCTACACTGCTAAGTGCGACAAGTTTAGTCGTCAGTGCCGCAGAAGCACCTAAACTGAGTTTACATCGCAATAATATTAAAGTTTGGACCTACCAAACAGAGAATAATCCGGTCTTTCAGTACAAAGCAGAAACGACTTTTGATGTGCCTTTGGAACGGGCAGTTGCGGTAGTACTTGATGTTGAGCGCACACCCCAATGGGTGCCTTATGTTGCTAAGGCACAGCTTTTGTCTCGGGATGAAAAGAAAGGCGAATTTACCCTGTATATGCTGTTAGATTTCCCATTTCCTTTGAAAGACCGTGATCTGGTCATTAAAGGCAAAATGAATAAAAATGCTGATGGCAGTATTAGTATTAAGAATAACGCGATTAAAAATAGTTACCCTGAACAACCTGATGTGATTCGTTTGAATCAATATACAGGAGATTGGACGTTCCAAAGACTTGCCAATAATAAGGTTAAAGTTATGACTAGTGGTTATGCCGACCCAGCAGGTTCGATTCCATTGAGTTTTGTGAATATGTTTGTGCAGCAGCAACCGTATCAAATGCTGATGAAAATGAAGAAAGAAGTGAATAATCCATTCTATGCACAAGCACATTTGCCTGATTTACTTAAATAACGAACTAATTTGTAGAATTCTATTCGACATAAAAAGCCTGATTTAAATCAGGCTTTTTTATGCACTGATACATTAGTCAGCTTGCCACCGAAGGGATGAGCAAACTTGAAAAAACCATCCCTATCCAGACCAGCATCAGGGTGATAAAGGTCGGTGAAGCAGGATTAAACTCAACCAAATTGAGCGATACACAGATTGTTCACTTAATCTTTTTCACTATTCTGTTGATGGCTGCCATTTTGCGATGATTATTGTTGCTAAAAATAGATGAATCTGCAAAATATAGTTGACTAAATATCAATAATTGATGAGGTGGCAATGAAATCTACGGTAGAAGAACTGCTTGTTTTTATGACGATTGTCGATACAGGATCGTTTATTGCCGCTGCTGAGCGGCTTGGACAGACAGCGTCGGGAATGAGCCGCTCTCTCAGTCGTCTAGAGTCAAAGCTTGGAGTCACCTTGCTAGAGCGCACGACTCGAAAGTTAAAACTGACTCAAGAAGGACAACAATTTTTACAACATGCGCGTAAAATTCTCAGTGATTTAAGTGCAGCTGAAGAAGCTCTAGAAAAATCTGATCAGGATACCTCGGGTGTGATTCGGATTGACTCAGCCACGCCGTTTATTCTGCATGTCATTACGCCATTGGTACATAAGTTCAGACAAAGTTATCCCAATATTGAGATTGAGCTGAATAGTAATGATTTAGTGATAGATCTATTAGAACATAAGACTGATGTGGCATTTCGTTTTGGTGAATTACATGATTCCAGTCTGCATGCGAAACTGGTGTGTAAAAGCCGAATTTATATTGTTGCCAGTCCTGAATATTTACAGCGTAAAGGGAGACCTGTACAAGCTCAGACATTAATTGAGCATGATGTGATTGGCTTCACCCGTCCCACTTATATCAATACTTGGCCCATTAAAATTGAGGGTGAGTATTTTCAAGCCCAACCGAAAGTAAAAGCATCGAGTGGCGAAACTGTTCGACAACTCTGTTTGCGTGGGCAGGGCATTGCCCGATTATCAGAGTTTGAAATCTGGCAGGATATGAAAGAAGGGCGCCTTGAAGCGCTATTTGAAGATCAGATTGAGCACTCTTATCAAAGCATCCATGCTGTTTATTATCAACAAGCGCATTTGCCGAAACGGGTTCGCTTATTTATTGAGTTTTTGACTGAGCAGTTAAGTCATGGATTTTCGGTTTGCCAATAGCTGCTTCAGCGAGTTTCAGTTCTAAAACTTGAACAAGCTGTCCAGTCGGTTGTTGTACTGCAACTTTGATCTGTTGCTGTTGTTGTGTGCATTCAATTTTGACCGTTGGCAGAAAGTTACTTGAGAGCATCAGGCCATTTTCATTGGGCTTCTTATAGGTCAGTTTGATGACACGGGTCTGCTCAGGGGCTTCACTTTTCTCCATTTTCCATAATTCATAGGTCGATTGGTTTTGAATTTGCAGATATCCCTGTGAGAGTGATTTACACACTTGTTGTTGCTGATAAGTGGACTGGTCAGTCAGATTGCAGCCTGTAAAAAAAATTGTAGAAAATATAAATAAGATATTATTTTTCATGCTCTTATCCTTTGTTAGTTGATTTTTATAGCTTAATGGTGTTGTCTTAACCAATACAGATACAGAAATTTATAAAAAAGCAGTACAGATATGACTTTTCAATATCAACGCCTAGCAGATCAATTGGCTCATAAAATTTATCAACATGAATTACAGCCACAGCAAAAGTTAAGTTCTTTAAGGGAATTTGCTCGTCAGCAAAGTATTAGTTTGAGTACCGCACAACAATGCTACGAACTGTTAGAAGCAAAAGGACTGATTTATGTCAAAGCCAAATCAGGCTATTTTGTAAGTTCAAGACAATATCAAAGTGCTGCCCCTAAAAGTCCAAGCTTTGAGTCCAAAGCACGGCAAGTCTCGAATTTAGACTTACAGAATCAGATTCAAACAGCATCGATTCAAAATCATTTAACTCCTTTAGGGGCTATTCAGTTGTCACCCCATTTAATTCCTGTAGATGGGCTACGTCGTTCCTTACAGCGTGCGCTTAAACACTGTCAGCCCGAAGATTTTTTATATTGTAATAAACAGGGACATGAGCAGTTACGTAAGGCTTTATCAGATCATTGGCGTGAAGATGGGATTTATGTCGCTACAGAAGATATTTTTATTACCAATGGCTGTATGCCAGCTTTGTCCCTGTTAATTCAGCAGATCAGTCAGGAAGGGGACAGTATTTTAATTCCAACACCTACTTTTAATGGTCAGTTGCAAATGTTGGCAAGTCTTAAGCGTAAGATTATTGAGATTCCAGCAGATCATCGTGGTATTGACCTTGAGCGTCTTGAGTTTTTTATGAAACAGGGCGATGCCAAGTTGTGTTTACTCACTGCTAATTTTCAAAATCCATTGGGTTACTGTTTAAGTCATTCACAGAAGCAAAAAATTGCTGAACTTGCACAGCAATACCAATGTTTTATTTTAGAAGATGATATTTATGGTGAATGCAGTTTCCAAAAAGAGAGACCTTTGCCGATTCGTTATTGGGATCAACAAGGCTACGTAATTTGGTGTGGTTCAGTCTCGAAGTCACTGTCTACCGCCTATCGTGTGGGGTGGTTTTGCTTGGGACAACAATTGCAACACTTACGACCACAACTCTTATCAAATAACGTCGGTGTCAATACACCCTTACAGTTAGGCTTGGCTGATTTCATTTATAGTCGTGGTTATCGTGAGCATCTGGATGACTTAAGACCAAAGTTGATGCAACAAGTCGAACAGTATCGTGCTTATATTTTGGAAGTATTTGGTGGGATTCCAATCGCCTTGAGTCAATCAGAAGGTGGTTATGCTTTGTGGTTGCAACTGCCAGAAAATATTACGGGCTTAGAGTTATATTATTTAGCACAGCGCCAAGGGATTAATATCGTACCAGGGGAAGTGTTTGGTGAAGATCAGCGTTATCAGCACTTCATCCGCTTAAATGCAGGGCATGCGTTGACCACCGAAATCCGCCAAGCAATTCAACAGTTGGCGGATTGGGTGAGAGAGCGTATGTCGACGATTTTAAATTAATCAAAGTCTGCTTTAAGTACGATACGATAACGTGCTTGACCTGAATGCAGTCGTTCAATGGCTTCATTGAGTTGAGACATTGGAAATAGCTCAATTTGTGGCGCAATATTTTTACGTGCGGCAAATTGTAGTAGTTGGCGCAGTGCTAAAGGTGACCCAGTTGGTGAAGCTGTAACAGATTTAGCACCACTCATGATAGTACCTACAGAAACTGGAATAGGCTCTAAGGTAATACCCAAGAAATGCATACTACCATTCGGTGCCAAGGTATTGAGATAGGCTTGCCAATTCAGCGTTACATTGACGGTGCTAAGCAATAGATCAAATTTGCCACGTTGCGCTTTGATCGCTTGAGCATCACGACTATTCACCACATGGTCAGCCCCCATGGCTTTGAGTTCTTCAGTTTTGTCTGGATTTGAACTAAATGCAGTAATCTCACAACCCCAAGCTTTAAGTAGCTTGATGGCCATATGCCCTAAACCACCGATCCCAATCACACCGACGTGATGTGTTGCTTGGATCTGATGTTTTAGTAAAGGATCAAACACGGTAATGCCGCCACAAAGCAATGGTCCTGCACTCTCAGGATCCAAACCCTCTGGTAGAGGAATGACCCATTGCCAACCTGCGCGAACTTTTTCTGCAAAGCCACCCGCATGACCAACGATAGTCGCAACGCTGCCACCGTTACATAAAACTTGATGACCACCAATACAAGGATCGCATGCTTGGCAACTTTCAGCTGTCCAACCAATGCCAACACGTTGACCAAGTTTCAGTCCTTTGGCTTCTGAACCGATTGCGATAATTGTGCCAATAATTTCATGTCCAGCGACAGCAGGATAAACGGATGAATGCCATTCATTATTGATCACAGACAAATCTGAGTGACATAAACCGCAGTATTCAACTTTAACTTCAACCTGATGTGGCTTTAATTCACCTGCATCAAATTGATAAGGAACCAATTGCTCTCCTGCTTTCATTGCAGCATAAGCACGGATTTGGTTATTGCTCATTCGATAACTCCTTGGAAAGCAAAATGAATTCGTATTATTTAAAATGACAGTGATTTTCGTGATCGTTGACCATGCCTACCGCTTGCATAAACGCATAACACGTTGTGGGACCAACAAATTTAAAACCACGTTTTTTCAGTGTTTTTGAAAGTTTTTGACTGAGTTCGGTTTGTGCAGGTGCATCACGATAATGAATGACATCGTTATTTGGAGTCTGATGGTCAACAAAGGCCCATAGCCAATGAGATACATCATCAACTTCATTTTTGAGTTGCTGCCATGCAATTGCATTGTCTCGAATCGCTTTAAGTTTACCTAGATGACGAATTAATCCTGCATCACTTAGTTTGTCTTCGAGTTGATCATCAGTAAACTCTGCAATCTTAGTAATTGGATAGTGAAAGAAGTGTGAACGGTAATTCTCGCGCTTTTTTAGTACCGTAATCCATGATAGTCCAGCTTGTTGACCTTCGAGACAAAGCATCTCAAATAATCGATTTTCATCTTGTTCTACTTTGCCCCATTCTTCATCGTGGTAGCTAATATAGAGTGGATCATCGGAGCACCAGCCACAGCGTTGAATCGTCATATTTGATGCTTCCTATTGTTATTCATATAAAATCATGAAAGTGTGAATGCCACCCATTCATTTGGGCGAGTATCCCAATAATACAGTTCAGCTGTATTTAAATCAGTAAATTTAAGCCAAAAGTCTTTACCAGATTTATCTGCAAATCCTGTGCTAATCAGCAGAGCATCTTCGGTAATCTCCATAATCCAGCCTTGATAGCTTGTACCATTGATGATGATTTTTTGCTGATTTCCAGACTCTGCAAATTTAACCAGTCGTTCAATCAATGCTTCTGACATTCTATGTTCCTAACGTAAATATGAGTATGGATTGACTGCTCCACGCCCTTTGCCATTTAAATAAATACCATAATGTAAATGTGGGGCAGTCGCACGAGCATTGCCTGTATTGCCCACATAACCAATGAGGTCGCCCTTATGAACATAGTCTCCCACATTAAGACCACGTTTATGACCATCTAAATGGGCATAGTAGTGCCAAGAACCAGATGGTCCTAGAATCCAAATGATTTTGCCACCTAAATTATTATTACGTAAATCAGCCACTAAGCCCTCAGTGGCACTATACACTTTCGTACCACGTTCCGCCATGATATCAATCCCTTCGTGGTTACGTCCTTGGCTACGTGCAGCTCCCCAAGTATCTCGTAATTCATTTCGATTGATACCTTTGACTGGAACGGGCAAACGGCTATCTAAACGCAGCTTTTTAAGTTTATTGATTTGAGTGGCTGGTAGGGGCGTAGGCTTACTAGGCGTTGTCGTACATGCAGAAATTAGAATAGCCAATAGACTAATCACGATAAATGGAATCGAAAGACGCACACAAACTCCTTGTGATTTCGATTTACAACAATTAAGTAGAGGAAGTCTTTTGTTTTGCTGTAATCAATTTTTTCATGGCGGTTGGAATGCCTTTGGCAATCGCAGCTTCTGGACTTAGCCATACTCCATTTAATTCGATACTGAGCTGCTCTTTTTGATCATGTTCCACGTGGAACAGTTGCTCATGCAGTATCCATGTAAAGTGGGTAAAACTATGACTAATCTGTAGTGATGATACTTGAGCTTGCAGCTTAAATTGCTGTTCAATCTGTTGTAATTCAGTTGCCTGTTCAATGATAGGCAGACAATACAAACCTCCCCATAGACCGTGGGCTTCACGTTGTTGCCAAAGCCACTCACGACCTGCTTGAATTAGGAGCACATTCGCCGTTTTAACAGGGACAGGTTTTTTTGCTTTTTTAAATGGGAGTTCTTGTTGTAAACCTTGTTGATAGGCCTGACAGTGTTGTTGCATTGGGCAGTATAAACATAAAGGCTTTTTCGGTGTGCAGACTGTCGCACCCAAATCCATGATTGCTTGGGTGTAATCATGGTTACGTTCTTTCGGACACAGCTGTTCCGCAATTTGCCATAAAGCACGCTCATGCTGTGGCTTGGATAAATCATCTTCGATTGCAAAAAAACGTGCTAAAACTCGTTTCACATTGCCATCCATAATGACGCCATATTGTCGTAAGCCAAGAGACATTAATGCACCAGCGGTTGAACGACCAATGCCTGGTAATTCAATCCACTGTTCTAATGTTTCAGGAAACGTTCCTTTCTGCTTTACGATAACAGCGGCTTTGTGCAGATTGCGTGCACGGGCATAGTAGCCTAAACCAGCCCAATAAGGGGCAACCTCATCCCAACTGGCCTGACCAAGATCGTCTACGGTTGGAAACCTTTCGATAAAGCGATCAAAATATTGCAGAACAGTTTTAACTTGAGTCTGTTGTAGCATGATTTCTGACACCCACACTTTGTAGGGATCATCAGCGACTTGCCATGGTAAATCGTGGCGGCCATGTTGGTCGAACCACGTGAGTAGTGCATCAGAAAATGAGAAATCAGACATGAATCAGAACAATCAAAAGCAGAGGCTTAGTATAATGAAAATATAATCGTGGACTTATTTAAATGATAAAAACATTTGTTCGTGTGTAGGAGACATAAATACCACCTACACAGAATGAAGTCTTTGCGAAAGTTTATGCCAATATTTTGAATCAGGTTAAATGTTTATCCAATACTTCATACATGGCTTCTAATCCTTGATGTTCAGCTTCGGCGTTATAGCCTAAGTCAACATTATTTGCTTTAGCTCGCTCATCTGCGAGGGGATTACTAAAGCCATGTTTGGCATCTTCAAAAATAATCACTTCATGATCGACTTCTGCATCGTGCATTTCCTGACGGAAGCTTGCGACATTATCTAAAGAAACCATGGTGTCGATCTCACCATGTAATACAAGAATTTCAGCCTGAATCTTTCCTTTTTGTGCAGGTGCTTTCGGGCTTAAATTCGCGTGGAAGGTCACCACAGCTTTCAAATCGGCACCAGATCGTGCCAAATCCAGAACAACTTTACCACCATAACAAAAACCAATTGCTGCCAATTTTTCAGTATTGACCTCTGGTTGTGCTTTTAAAGCATCTAAGCCTGCTTGAGCACGCTCAACCACGGTGTCTACATGCTCAAATGTTTGCATCATCCATGCAGATGCTTGAGGAACATCAGAGGTAACTTTTTTGTCTCCATACATATCAATTGCGAGAGCGGCAAAACCGTGTTCTGCAAGTTCACGCGCACGTTGCTCGGTATATTCGGTACGTCCCCACCATTCTGGAGCAACAATCACACCTGCAACGGGTTGATCTGTAACAGGTGCAGCAAAATAGCCAATAAGGCGTTGACCATCTGGTGCGGTATATTCAATTTCACGCGTTGTAATTGGAAAGCTCATTTTTTAATCCTGATCTATTATTTCAATGCTTTGATTAAAGCATAAAAAAGCAAAAAATTGATGATGCTAGCGGAAAGACAAATTTTTATTCGGCTGAAATGATGATAATAAAAAAAGAAGAATACGGCGATTCTTCTTTTTTCTTTCTGAATTTTTATTTCTCTTTAAACTAAACTTTACCGCGTGATAAGAAACCCACTACAGCAAGAATAGCCGCGATCACTAATAAAATGACGGCAAAGTCTTTGGATAAACCAGCAACACCACCAAAACCTAATAAACTGGCGATTAATGCAATCACTGCAAAGATAATAGCCCAACGGAACATATTACTTACTCCTAAATTTATCGTTATGAGATTACTATAGCGTGTATTTTTTGACCCAAATGTGGTGTTTCTGTGGTTGAAATGTTCAATAACTTAAGTATTGTTAATCGCTTAAGTCGCTTGGAAAACAGCTTGATTGAGAATAAATGTTATAATCAACACAAATTTTTAAAGCCTAAAACATTTGCCATGTCTACCGAATTGCGCGCTAACTTTTGGAAACTATATCCACTTGATCAGTTGAATAATACTGAGTGGGAGGCATTGTGTGATGGTTGCGGTTTATGTTGTTTGGTTAAGCTTGAAGATGAAGAAACGGCAGAAGTCGCATATACCAAAGTTGCATGTAAATTATTAGATTGTAAAACGGCACGTTGTTCTGATTATCCGAATCGTCAACAGCATGTTGCAGATTGTATTCAATTGACACCTGAACGATTGCAAACAATTACATGGTTACCTCCTAGTTGTGCTTATCGTCGTTTGAATGAAGGTAAAAATTTACCGTCATGGCATTATTTAAATACGGGCTCACGTCAGAGTGTGATTAAAGCGAAGAAATCGGCTGCTGGACGCTGTATTTCAGAACAAGATATAAATGAAGAAGATATAGAAGATTATGTCGTACGTTGGGTACGTTAGATCTTGATATATATTTCTTATAACTGTGTTTTTTATCAATAAAAAACAATACTTTTGCAGTATTTTATCTATACATTCCCATATGATGAACACTGAGAGGTCGATGTGGTTTGAGAGCCTCTTTGTTTGAATGAAATGGGTTTGGGAAATAGACATGATCGCATCAAGAATGCTTTTTTTACTTGCAGGGCTTTTATCCTGTAATTCTTCGATTTGGGCAAAACCGCTCAGTGAGCAGCAAGTTAGGGAAATTGTAGATCAACAATTTAAACCATTATTAGATCAATATAAGATTCCTGGATTGGCGGTCGGTGTCACATTCGATGGTAAGCATTATTTTATCAATTATGGCTTTGCATCAAAATCAAACCAACAACCCGTAAGTAACCATACTTTATTTGAACTTGGCTCAGTCAGTAAGACCTTTAATGCAACTTTGGCGGGCTATGCACAGGCGCAAGGGCAGTTATTATTGTCGGATCATCCCGCCAAGTATTTCCCAGAATTAAAAAATACCGCAGTGAATAAAGCTACGATTTTAAATTTAGGTACATATACTGCAGGTGGCTTTCCGCTGCAATTTCCAGATGAAGTTGTTAGTCAGCAGGACATGCTTCAATATTTTCAAAGATGGCAGCCAAAGACCAACGTTGGTACGGAACGACAATATTCAAATCCAAGCATTGGTTTGATGGGGTATATCACGGCATTAGCATTGAAAAGACCCTATTCTGAATTGTTAGAAAAAACACTTTTTCCACAATTGGGAATGACACAAAGTTTTATTCGAGTACCCGAACAGCAGATGTCACAATATGCGTGGGGTTATAAAAATGATCAACCCATTCGCGTTTCTGCGGGGATGTTGGATGCTGAAGCTTACGGAGTGAAAAGTAGTAGTTCCGATATGCTGAAATTTTTAGATATTCAAATTCACCCACAAAAGCTAAAACAGTCCTTAAGAGCGGCGGTTGAAACAACGCATGTGGGATATTTTCAAGTTGGTGCGATGACCCAAGGGCTAGGCTGGGAGCAATATGCTTATCCTGTTAAGCTTGAGACACTTTTACAAGGTAACTCCAGCAAAATGGCTTTAGAAAGACATATCGTCACACCGATCAAACAACCAAAGCGTGCTCCAGCAGCAACATTGTTTAATAAAACTGGTTCAAGTAATGGCTTTGGTGCCTATGCTGCATTTATACCACAGCAGAAAATTGGGATTGTGATGCTCGCTAACACTAATTTTCCGAATGAAGCTCGAATTACTGCAAGCTACCATGTCATGCAGCAGTTACTTCAAAAGAATACTGCGCAATAGAATGTCGCATGGTTGCAGATTCAAATTGTAGATTTGGATCAGACGCAATAGACTAGGATAAAACAGTATAAAGTCCGTGATGATGTCAGATACGCATATTCCTTTACCTGAACGCTTACGCCCTCGTGATTTGTCCGAAATCATCGGGCAAGATCATTTGCTCGGTGAGCATGCACCGTTACGCCAAATGATTGATCAGGGGCATTTGCCTTCGATTATCTTTTGGGGGCCGCCAGGGGTGGGTAAGACTACAATTGCTTTGTTATTGGCACAGGCAGTTGATCGCCCTTTTATTAGTTTATCTGCATTAAATACGGGCGTAAAAGAGCTGCGCGAAGTGATTGCGGAAAGCGGTGATCTGCTTACGCCAGTAGTGTTTATTGACGAAATTCACCGTTTTAATAAATCACAGCAGGATGCCTTACTGGGTGCGGTGGAGAAAGGCAAAATCACTTTGATTGGTGCAACCACAGAGAATCCATCTTTTGAAGTGAATAGTGCACTGCTTTCTCGTTGTCAGGTCTATACCCTGAATAGTCTGGATACGGATGCGATTCAAACCCTGATCAATAAAGCCATTCAAAGTGATAAGTTTTTGAAAGAGCGTTTTATTCAGATTGAAGAATATGATGCGCTGATTCAATTTGCTGCGGGTGATGCACGTAAAGCGCTTAATTTGATTGATTTAATTGCCAGTACTTTTGAGGCAGACGTTGAAAATATCGTGACCAATGCAATTGTGGTTAAAGTCGCACAGCAGAATATTGCCCGTTATGACAAATCAGGTGAGCAGCATTATGATTTGGTTTCGGCATTTATCAAATCGATTCGTGGTAGCGATGCGGATGCGACCCTATATTGGATGGCACGCATGCTCAAAGGTGGTGAAGACCCTGTTTTTATTGCACGTCGAATGTTGATTGCAGCATCGGAAGATATTGGCAACTCGAATCCGAATGCCTTGTTGTTGGCAGGTGAGTGTTTCCGTTCAGTACAAGCGGTCGGTATGCCTGAAGCACGGATTATCTTAGGTCAATGTGCCGTATATCTCGCAACCAGCCCGAAAAGTAATAGTACCTATCTCGCCATTAATCGCGCTTTGGAGCTTGCCGAAAAAACTGCGAATTTACCTGTGCCGTTGCATCTACGTAATGCGCCAACCAAATTGATGAAGCAACAAGGTTATGGCGTGGATTATCTCTATCCGCATCATTATCCTGAGCATTTTGTTTTACAGGAATATTTGCCGCCTGAGTTGCGGGGTACGAAGCTGTATGAGCGAGCCTTAAATAAACGTGAAGTTGAAGCCGAACGTTTGCAGCAACGCCGTTGGCAGCAGGAACAACAGCAGCAATGATATAATGACCTTGTTCCAATCTCTGATTTGAAAGGATAGCTTGGGCATTCTTTTTTTTGTAAGCGCCCCTAGACAGGTCAGGGAAAAAGGTCGCATTATCGCCGTTTATCACGGATGATAAAGTTCCATCAATGTCCACCCAAAAAATTAATGCTGCGGAAAGTATTCGGGGTCTGGCCTGCCTTGCAGTGGTGTTGTCGCACCTGTCGCTGACATTCTTTCCACAACTGCATAATTTTGGAGAAAGTGCGGTTCCGCAATATGCTTTTTTCGCCCAGTTGCATAACTCACCACTGGCATTTTTCTATTCAGGAACAGGCGCGGTTTTTGTGTTCTTTGTCCTGAGCGGCTATGTCTTGAGCCTTTCCAGTTTAAACAAGCCAAATGCAACTGAACGATTAAAAAAGTCATTGCTGAAACGTTATCCACGTTTGGCTATTCCCGCGTTTATCTCTTGTATTATTGCCTACCTCGTGTGTTTCCTTCCTGTTGATGTTTCGCATGTTTCTGAATGGGGGGCCGCTTTGGCAAATCCTCATCCAAAATTAAGTATAGCTTTGTATGAGGGCAGTATCGGAGCGTTTTTATTTGGGGACTCAAGCTATAACTGGGTGTTGTGGACGATGCAGATTGAGCTGCTCGGTTCATTGGTAATTTATTTCGCCAGTTATTTTTATAGCAAACGACCGATGCTTGCAGGTCTGTTCTTGCTGTTGAGTATTGCGATAGCCTATACGATTTCACAAACAGTATTACTCGGTATCCTGAGTTTTATTTTAGGTATGGGTTTACTTCTATATGCATCAGAATTAGCAACAGGGCTATCTGTGTTGCTATTCACGCTGGGGCTATATTTCTGTGGTGCGCATAACGAGAGTTTGAGTTATCGGATTTTTGCTCAATTTTTAGGTGAGCAAACCTACGATTATCTGAATTTTATTGGCGGTTTTTGTATCGTGTATGCGGTATTAAAAGGCAAATGGTTAGCACAATTTTTTGATTCACCATTTTTAGTTTTCTTAGGCAAGATCTCATTTTCTATTTATTTGATTCATCTTGCTGTGATTTATGCTTTAGCAATTCCTTGTTTTAATCTATTTCATATTCAATTGGGTTTTTCGTATTGGGTAGCGGGTCTGTGGGCGAGTTTGTTTACAGTGATGATAAGTATTGTTTTAGCTACTCCCTATAGTCGCTATGTGGATGATATTGCAATTAAAGTCTCTAGTAGGCTTACAAAGATATTTTAATTTCATAGTATTCATTTCGTCCTCAAACGATTCGTGACGATCAACTGGATCAACTGAAAGCCTTGGATATTATTCCATCTTTCTTCTCATGGCATACGTTCTATTGGGGGGATTGGCATCGTCAACAAACCTTAGGTGAGGCGAGAGCAGCACGCATTTCACCAACGGCAAGTGCTTTGAAGAAACAGCTTATTTTTACAGAGCATCATGATGCACCTGTTGTGCCGCCGAATAGTTTGATGATGTTAGATGCAACTGTAAATCGAGTGACACGCAGTCATTATTTATTAGGTGCAGATGAGTGCGTGAGTCCCTATATGGCTTTAAAATCGATGACGGATTGGGCAGCTTATCAATTTTTTGAAGATGAACATAAGGGCACGATAACTTAAGGGAATCTGATTTATCAGAAACTGGGAAATTAGATAAACCAATAAAAAACCAGCCTAATCAGGCTGGTTTTTTATTAAGAACGGCAGCTTAAGGCTTAGATATTATCTAAGTTAATGCCTAAACGTGCAGCAACTTCTTCATAAGCCTCAACCACACCACCTAAACCTTGGCGGAAACGGTCTTTGTCTAATTTTTTCTTGGTGTCTTTATCCCATAAACGGCAACCGTCTGGAGAGAATTCATCACCCAATACGATACGATCGTGGAATACACCGAATTCAAGTTTGAAATCAACAAGAATCATATTACCTGCATCGAATAATGCTTTCAGTACATCATTCACTTGGTAAGTCAGTTCTTTCATTTTTTCAAGTTGAGGTGCTGTTGCCCAACCTAAAGCAATTGCTTGAGATTCATTGACCATTGGGTCGCCAAGCGCATCATCTTTGAAGAACAATTCAAATGTTGGTGGTGTTAACTCTTTACCTTCTTCAACACCTAAACGGCGGCATAATGAACCTGCTGCGTAGTTACGAATAACACATTCAACAGGGATCATTTGTAATTTCTTCACAAGCACTTCTGTTGGAGAAAGTAACTTTTCAAAATGAGTTTCGATACCCGCTTCAGCCAACTTTTCCATGATGAAGGCATTAAAACGGTTGTTCACCTTGCCTTTACGATCTAGTTGCTCGATTTTTTCGCCATTGAATGCTGATGCATCATCACGAAAGACTAAAATCAGGTGATCAGCATTATCTGTTTCATATACAGATTTTGCTTTACCAGTATAGAGCAAGGTTTGTTTTAACATGGGGGAACCTTTTGAAAAAGTATGCCTAGTAAACGACTAGGCTGGCCAATTTTGGTAAATCTGGGTTAATACTTCAGCTGCAACGGCAGGGTCTGCAAATGTTGTATCAAGTTTGAATAGCGCAACTGTATTGCTTGAGCCTACAGCCGATAATTTAAGTAGGTAATTTTGATCACCTACCTTAATCGTTGCTTCATAGCCATTTTCTGCTTGTGAAATAACTTTGTAGTTGAGGCTGCTCAAGGTTGCAAAAGTATATTGCCATGCACTTGCGGTCGGGCCATCAACTTTGAGTAATGGGTTTTTATTCCCATCAGTGACAAGCTGTGGGCGACCCACTGTTGAAGCGGTTGCTGAAGTATTATCGGCTGAATTTTGCATCGCTTTTGGACGAGGCAATGCATAGCGGTTGCCACTTTCATTTTCAAGCTTTGGTGCATGCTCAATTGCAAGTGGATCAACCGTAGGCGCTGGATACAATGGCGTAAATGGTCTTGCCGTTATGCCCTCAGGAAATTTGAGTGGTTCAAGTGCTTGTGCTTTTTTATAATCTAAAGAATGATTATTGAGGGCAAAACGACCACAACCAGCCAAACTTAAAGCTGAAATGACTAGGACAACACCAAGACGTAATTGCATCATAAATTGCTCGTATTAAATAATTCCCGCAGCTTTTAAATCTGTGCGGAGCGGTTCACGATATTGTTGTGCTAGAGCGGTTAATGGTAGGCGAATACCTGTACCAATTGAGCCCATCTCATGCAATGCCCATTTCACAGGAATTGGGTTTGATTCGCAAAACAAAATATTGTGTAGATTTGCAATTTGTTGATTCAAGCTTTGTGCTTTTGCTTTATCTCCAGCTAACGCAGCTTCACAAATTTCGCTCATTTGCTTTGGTGCAACATTGGCTGTTACAGAGATATTACCTTTTGCACCCAGTAAAATCAGTTCCCAAGCAGTTTCATCATCACCTGAATAAACAGCGATTTTATTATTTAAACCTTCGATGAGGGCTTGACCACGTGGTACATCGCCTGTTGCATCTTTAATACCAATAATGTTTTTAACATCAGCAAGACGAATAACGGTTTCGTTTTGCATATCGACACCAGTACGACCTGGTACATTATAAAGAATTTGTGGAATATCAACGGCTTCAGCAATTGCTTTGTAGTGTTGATATAGGCCTTCTTGTGTTGGTTTATTATAATATGGCGTAACGAGTAAGGCCGCATCAGCACCTAATTCTTTTGCAGCTTTAGTCAATTCAATCGCTTCACGCGTTGAATTTGCACCTGTGCCTGCGATAATTGGAATACGTTTGTTGGCTACACGAATCACTTCTTTGATGACTTGTGTGTGTTCTTCCATGCTTAATGTAGACGCTTCGCCCGTCGTGCCGACCGCAACAATACTATGTGTACCTTGTTGGATATGCCACTCAACGAGCTTCTCAAGACTCTTCCAATCTACGCTGCCATCTTCAAACATAGGGGTGACGATTGCGACAATTGAGCCTTGAATATTCTGTGCTAGCTGAGTCATTTTAAAAAACTATCCTATTTTCCCATCCGAGATTGAATTAGTTGAAACGAAATATTGGATGGTTGCAGTATTTTGATTGGTCATCCAACAATTCGATCGGGTTGAATGACAATTACGCAAATTATGACTGATCGGAGGCATAAGAACAATATGCTTTAGTCAAACTGTGGAAAACTTTAATTCATCTTTATCTTGAATCGTTTTCATCTTTTGTAAAAGTGAAAACATGAGTAGCCAGAACATAATCAGCAGGGTATTGTAAAAATACAAGCTTAAAACTGGAGCATGCTATGCAGACACAAACTCATCATGTCGCATTAATTGTTGTTGATGTCCAAAATGGATTTACTCCTGGGGGGAATTTGGCCGTTGCAAAAGCAGATCAAATTATTCCGATTATTAATCAACTTGCAAAAAAGTTTGAGCATATCGTGCTGACACAGGACTGGCATCCTGAGCAACATATTTCTTTTGCAGATAATCACGACAATAAAGTACCGTTTGAAACCATTGAATTGCCGTATGGTACCCAAGTGTTATGGCCGAAACATTGTGTTCAAGGCACTCACGATGCGGAATTTCATCCTGATTTGGATGTTCCAACTGCACAACTGATAATTCGTAAAGGCTTTCATCCAGATATTGATAGTTATTCTGCTTTTATGGAAGCAGATCGTAAAACTCCAACAGGTTTAAAGGGTTATTTAACAGAACATCAAATTGATACAGTATATATCGTAGGGATTGCCACAGACTTTTGCGTGGCGTGGACCGCCTTAGATGCTGCACAGATGGGCTTTAAAACTTATGTCATTGAAGATGCCTGTAAAGCGATTGATTTGGATGGTTCACTACAAAGCGCATGGCAAAGAATGTTAGAGCAGGGGATTGAGCGTATTCAATCGACTACAATTTTGTCATAAGCTTGAGCCGCTTGATCCAAAGGCGTTAAACTTATAAAACTGATAAATCAATATCAGTTAAACTCTAACTTCAGACAGAATTGAGCGTTTTATGTCAGTCGAACTTGATGATTTTGATCAGAAAATTATTCATTATTTACAAATGAATGGAAGATTAGCTAATCAAGAATTAGCAGAATTGGTGGGATTATCAACTTCTCAATGTTCACGTCGTCGTATTCAGCTTGAACAAAATAAAATTATTACGGGTTACTATGCGCAAATCGCATTAAGCGCAGATCCGACACCGATCATGGGTATTATTGAAGTGAAATTGCAAAACTACAATGATGCGACACACGATCGCTTTGTTGACTTTCTTTTAAATGAACCTGCGGTGAAAGATATTCATAAACTCACAGGAAGTTATGATTTTGCACTGAAGGTTGCAGTCAAAAATTTAGATGAAATGGTCAAATTGATTGGGATTTTGTCATCTAGTAACTTTGGCGTCAGTAATTTAAATACATCGATTGTGTTGGAAAAATTAAAAGAAAATGGGATTGCGATTAAGTAAAAAAATCTTTCTCTTAGATGAATACCATTCAAACTGAAGCATTCGACGGTGTTGCATAAAGATTATTCAAAAAGGATATTTTGAGTATAAATTGCATTTATGGTGAAAATATAAGAATAAATTGCGAAATTTTAATAAAAATGATCAAATATACCATGTCTTTCTTTGAAAGATCTTTCTCCCTGCTGCTGTTCTCCTATTGAGTTGTATCCTTATGAATACCGATCAGAATATATCTTTGGTCAGTCCAGTCATGCCCGTGATTGACCAACACTCTAAGATTGAAGATGGATTGGCCATGTTAATTGGTACATTCATTCTATCGTTTGCCATGAATTTATTGCAGCAAGCAGGGATTATGACAGGTGGTACAGCGGGCTTATCGTTGTTGATCCACTATATTACCGACCTGAAGTTTGGCATCTTATTTTTCCTGATCAATATTCCATTTTATTATTTTGCTTATAAAAAAATGGGCATGGCATTGGTGGTCAAGACATTTATTGCCGTTGGATTATTAGCTGGTTTTACTGAAATTATTCCTCATTTTTTTCAGTTGTCAGAGGTCAATCCAATCTATGCAACGATTTTTGCGAATGTGTTGATGGGGGTAAGCTTTCTGATTTTGTTTCGCCATCGCTCAAGCTTAGGCGGCATCAACCTCTTGGTTCTATATTTACAAGAACGCTTTAGCATTCCAGCAGGTAAAGTGCAGATGGGAATTGATGTTACCATCTTATTAGTTTCGTTGTTTTTCGTAGATTGGAAATTGATTCTAATTTCAATTTTAGGAGCTGTTATTTTAAATTCAATTATTCTTTTGAATCATAAAAGCAGTCGGTATGTGGCTTAAATCTGATCATCAATGGCAATAAAAAAGGAGGGCTAACCTGTACGAGAGTAATAAAGTATCATCCTAAAATCAACACAAGTTATTGATTTTAGGTTTTTAGCAAGATTCTTACGAAAAATAAAGTATCATCTTATAAGCTATTCTGATCTTTAAATTTCAGTAAACTTAGTAATAAAGTATCATCTTAGCTATAGATCCATAACTTGGTATTAGAATCAATGCGCTTTTACTAAATAGTTAGTCTCAAGTAAAGAGAAAATTAAATCTAAGCTCACTAGTTTTCAAAGCTAAGTTATGGTCGCAGTCTTAAATGGTTATCTATAGGTTGTACTACCCAGCCTAATTTGCGTAATTGTTGGAATGTTTCATTATAGACTGGTAACTTATCATCTAATGCTCTTATAGTTAATACAAGCGTAGCATTTTGTGCATGATCAGGCTTATCTTCCTCAGCCCGGCGCATAACTTTCATTTTTAAACGCCAAGTGTCAACACCTACACCTCGAGGGAATTTCTTATAATATGCTTTAACCGGTGACCATTTGAAACCATGTTCTATTTGTGCTGCTTCATATCTCTCACTAATATCATCGGGTGTTGCGGGAACTAAACTATGAAATTCTGGTGCACTTTTCTTCTTTAAATCATAGCTACCCATTCCGACATCAACATTAGTTCGACAATATTCAGAAGCAAACCCTTTATTTGTTAAAGGTGAATAAACTAGAGTCATTAAAATTTCACCCTTGAATTTACCTTGGGGTGTTAATAGGCATGAGGCCATTGGAAAAGGTACTTTCTCAAATTCAAACCCACCATGTCGGACATCTACGTTAAAAAACAATGTAACTGTATGTGGATCACAATATAGAGTATCTGTAATATCTTGAGGTCTACCAAAGCCATAATAATTAAGATTATCTGATGATACTTTCTGTGAATTGGATACTAATGCAGAATGTATTAATAGTGCTTTGACCATTTCAGGTGTAACAACTTCTGTTTTATTCTTTGCAAGAAAATGATAAATTTCGGCAGCTAAGCTACTAACTATAGGTGTGGCAAAACTAGTTCCTATCGATTCACATAATGTATCATTTGGCCCTAAACTGATAACGCCTGTTTGAGTATAGTTACCATTAAGGCAATTATTTCCACCGTAATGAGTAATTTCAGGCTTAGGAATAAAGCATGGTCCTGGACCAATTCGAGAAAATGGTGAAACCTCTTCATTTCTAACTAGTGTTAAAGCAGTCTCTTTGTGTGCAAGACTTCCAACAGTTAGTCCTCTAATTGAATCAGCAGGCGAAGATACTCGATTCTCTTTTGTAAAAATAGAATTACTCATAGTTGGCCAACAACTACTATTACTCTGATTACCAGAGGCTATTACAAATAAGCATTGATACTGATCATGCATTTCATCAAGAAAACAAGCAAAATCAGAAAAATCGGTTTCACTTACAGGATTGGATGCACCTAATGATAGATTCCAGACTTTAACATCAGGATATTTAGGGATAATTTCTTCAATAGTTGATACTAATTCAATTTCTGAAATGTTCCCATCTTTTGGAAAAACATTTACATCCACTATTTTTGCTTGTGAGGTGGGAAATCTGCCATCATTATGGTTTAAAGCGCGACTATTGACTACTAATCCAGCAACCATCGTACCATGTTGATAATCTTCCTCTCCAAGAGGCACATAAGTTTCTCTAGCAATAATCCATGGAGATAGCAAAGTATTATTTGGACAAATACCTGAATCAATTATACCCACTATAGGGTATTCTCTGTTGTGCTCAGGCATTGGAAAAGTTGTTGAATCTGCCTTACTCAATATATTCATGGGACTTAGAATATCTAGAGGTTGATAGTAAGGCATGGGTAACACAGATCTTAAACCAATGAAATTTCCTAAAGCCTTTTTTGCATTCGAATCTTGAGTTTTAGCAACATATAGGTTTTCATTACTTCCATATGCTAGTTTTTCTAAAGTAATGTTATATTCTTCAGCCAATGCAAATAGGGCTGTTTTCAGTTTCTGATTTTGTGCATCATTTTGATGGTCAAAAACCGATAGTTTGATACGATTGTCCTGAATCTTGTCGTTTAATTCATTCCAATCATGTTTATGTAATCTCTCATTTTCAGTAAAAGGTTCTATTCTCTCAATAGTTGATATGTTTGCTGTAGTTTTCTGAGCATTTGCTGTTAAGATTCTTTTCTTTAATTCATTTAAACCTTTTGGTGTCGCACTAATTAAAATTTCTCCGAATCCCATTGTGCCAATAATAGGACAGGTTGATTTTGTGAATAATGAAGTTGGACGATGTGATTTAGCTAGAGCTTCTTCTTTTAGTGTTACTTTCGCTACTGCTGGTAAGTCTGACCAACGTTCAAACTCTGATTTAAAGAATTTAAATGTATTATCTGTTTGGTCTGCTAATTCTTTGCGCCTTCTAGAGCTAGCTCCATTGCCGAAAATTTTTGGTTCTCCACCACCTGAATTCATAGGAGGCCTATGATCTTGGGCAGAGGGTTTAATGACTAGAATTGGATTTTCATTTTTAATCATCTTTATTATCCTTTATTTTTGATTCAAAATATTTGATACTTTCCCTGATGAAATATCAAATAATTTTGCTAACTTAGCTCCTGTAAATAATTTAGGATTCAATTCTCGCAAAATTTTAATTTTTTCTTCAATCGGGATGTCTTTAGATATAATTTCATCATATTGATTATGAACGATTTTGAATACTAGTTCATCAGTTTCTACGATATTTTTACCATTGAGAATAGCAGTTCGTATAGCGGCTTGACAGGCTTGTTTAATAACAGCACCACTAATTCCATGACTTGCTTCAACCACATTTTTTAGGTTTTTAGGAGAATATTTACCTAAAAACTTTGTTATGAGTTCTTCCCTTAAAAGTTTATCTGGCAAAGGTATTTGAATTCGATATGCAAAACGTCTCCATACAGCAGGATCAAGTAGTTCATGATGATTTGTAGCTGCGAGTAGTACTGTACTAGTAGGTAAAGAATCAATATTTTGGAGTAAACTCACCACAACTCGTTTTAACTCACCGAGTTCGTGTTGATCATCTCGAGCTTTTGCTAAAGCATCAAATTCGTCTAAAAAGAATACACAAGGGCGACTAGCAACATGTTCAAATAAACTTCGTAAATTCTTGGATGTAGAGCCTAAATAGGATGAGATTAGGGAGTCACATCGAGCTGTGATTAGAGGTAAATCTAGTTTAGCCGCAATATGATTTGCTAAAACAGTTTTACCACAACCTGGAGGTCCATAAATTAGCATAGATGGAGCTATCCCCACACCTTCATTCTCTAGTACACTAGATTTGTCTATAAAGCTTAGAAACTCATCAATTTGGTTCTGGATATATAAATTAAATATAACAAGATTATTTTCTAATATGGGATGAGTCTCATCTCCTAATGACAAACGACTTTCACCATCTATAGGCAATGAGTTACTTATGATGCCAGATTTTAAAGAGGCCGTTGAGTAACTATGAGTAGATGCTAGAGAGTTATTGATTTTCTTTCGAATATTATCTGCTTGCCTTATGAACCCGTCTTTTTCTAGTTTGTCAGCCAATAATGAAGCATATGAAGTTACCTGAGTAGTATTACCCGTAATTCCTCCTTCTATAATTTTTAGAACTTCTGTTGCATGGTTCATGCTTTAACCTCAAAAAACAAGCTATTCATTTCACCCTGTCAATCATACATTAAAAAATGAATAAATATTAAATAATTTGAATATTTTTGGTAAAATTTGAACAAATTAATAAATATTTGAATATATTGTTTGATTTTTTGAATGTTGAGATTTATTGTTAGCCTTATGCTCTCAGTCCCATCAATTTTGACTATGTTCTAACAATTCTAGAAATTGGCGATAGGTAGGCAATATGAAACTATCCAATAAAGTACAAAAGGTGTGATATGACTCTTCAAAGATTTTTGATTGAAAATTATGGTCCAAATGTTGATGCTTTTAAGATGGCATTGGCTGAGGCAATAAAATTTTCACGTTTAAATGGTATTAGCCAAATCACTTTAGTTATATCTGCCAAAGGTGGTTTTCCTGGCACTATAATTGGAGAGTTCTTTGGCGATCGAATTTCTAAGTTATTGTGTAAAGGGGGAGTTGTAGATTTAGGGCATGGAATATCAATGAATCTAGAAATTCCTCGCAATCTTTCTTCGCATAAAAATTTTGGCACTTTACTGGCTACTTACTTATCAGAGGAAGATATGTCCATTATTGATGCTCTAAGAACAGTTCAAGCAGTCGTATATTTGCCTTGGCATGAAGAGGAAGGGAAAAAATGGTTAGCATGTTGGAGTCCAGTTATCTGGGGTAATTCTTCTTGGATAATTAAACCTTTGACTTTTACGCAAGATATTGAAGAGGCTTTAAGCCGTTTAACCAAAGTAATAAACTTATCTACAGGGTTAGCCCATCCATCTGATAAAGAATTTGCCAAGCGTATGTTCCTAAAATTGAAAAATGAAGGACATCAAGTAGAACCTGAAGATGTTAAATTTTGGGCAATTAAAAATGGTTGGCAGGCTAGACATGCTAAAGAGTTGGAAAAGTTAGCAACTAAATATTTTTGATAGTATGGGTTAAACTGAATAATTAGATTTTGAGGTTAATCTCCAATTACATTTGTAAAGATTAATCTCTTCATGATGTAGAATAAATCTCACCAGTGAAAGTGATTTTATCCTAATAGCTCTGTTAAAATTTTCTGAGTTTAGTCTTAATTATGAACGATTTATTAAAAAATATTTTAACAGTTTTAAAGGATAAAGGGCCTTTAAAAGCATCAGAAATTGCTAAGGTTCTTGGAAAAACGAAGAAAGATTTGAACCCAACGCTTTATGCAGCATTAAGAAAATTGGATGGTTTAATGAAGAGTGACAAGGATGTTTGGAGTTATGAAGAACATCAGTTGGTCAACATTTCTTTTGATTGTTCAGCTAGTTGGTTAAGTGCAGATATAGTTGAACAAAAGCTTAGACAGTAGTAAGCATCCGCTGAACCCCATGCCTATTTTTTAATTCGGTTTAGGTTTCCAGCGGTGTGGCAGTAATTCTTCAATC
>NZ_JANHGP010000043.1:0-47753 GCF_024494585.1 Acinetobacter sp. 5862 | reverse complement strand
CCCACTTGTTTTTAAGTGGGGACTAAATTAAGGCTTATAGGATGAATTCATAAGGTGTGTTCAGCGGACGCTTACGAATAAGTTGGGTTTGGTGAGGTAGTATCTATTCTAATGGGAAAAGTTTTTAATCACGTATAAAAGATTTAGAAAGTTGGATACATTCTAAGTCTTCGAGTTTGGTGATAGAGTGCTATCTTTGATAGTTATATTGTTAGGGGGTTAAGTATTTGAGTTAATTATGATTTTTTAAGCCCCTTACTAAAAGAAAGATAGCTAACGCCACTTTGTAAGTAAGGGGGAGATAATATGTAAAATTAGTTAATATTTAGGATTTACATTGACTTGTATTTCAATAGATTTCGCAAATTCATTTAGCTTTTCAATTAACTCAAGAATATTATCTTTCGATATGTTTAATTTTTTCCCATTAATGTCATAGCCTGCCCTATGTGCACAATCATGTCGAATTTTTACAGCATCAATCAACCAACTTAAATTTTCAGGAAGTGTGCAGTTTAAAACGTTTATAAAAAGAGGCATCACTGCTTCAATGTTATGGAATGACATTTCTTCTAATGATTTTTTTACTTTTTCCTTTAATGTATTTTGCCAATTAGGTAATTCTTCAATCTTAAATTTCGTATCCTTAACTTTGCCATCACGGGTTGCTTGTTTGAGAATAAGTTCATTATCACCTAATACTGTTTTAATAAATGTTGTTGATAAATAGTTTTCTAACGTAGCTATCAAGAATCCATGTAGCATAATAAATACATCTTCATTAAGAAAACCGTTATATTTAATAGATACTATTTTATTAGCTTGAGAGATTTGTTCTTGAAAAATTTTCATAGGGCGTGTTTGGTGATATAGCCATAAAAACTCTTCGTGAGACAAAAAACAAAATGTTCTTTGAAAGGATGATTTGAAAAAATCTTCGGTTGTAATTTTCGTTTGTAGATTATTTTTTAATGTTTCTCTAATTTTCATATAAAAATTGGTAATTAAAGCCTCATCATTTGAAAAATAGTTTTCAATATCTTGATAAAAGCTATCATATTCAGGTAAAGAAAAGAAATTATTAGGTAGTTTGTCTAATAAACGACCTTCTATATCTCGGGAAAAATATTCTGTATAAAATTGACCTGAAATTGGCGAGGATGACGGTTTTTGTCCAACAAAACCTACTTTAACTTGTCCTATAGTTCGTGCGGTAGGACTAGTTGTAGAATAATTAACAAGAGATAAATTAAAAGTTGATTTAAAACCGTAATCATCCCATTTTGTCGGTGTAAATACTGCTAAATAACCATTAAATAGTGATAGGTTTGGAAATTCTTTTTCATTTAAATCATTAAAATATAATTTGATACTCATTATTTTATTCCTTTAGTTAATATTATAAAACCCCACATTAAGTGAGGTTTTATATCATGAAATTAATTAACTAGCCAATAAATCAACCAATCAATTTCTTCATTAATTCATTCACTTGAGCTGGGTTAGCTTTACCTTTTGCAGCTTTCATGACTTGACCAACCAGACCGTTAAAGGCTTTTTCTTTACCAGACTTGTACTCTTCAACCATTTTTTCATTGGCTGCAAGCACTTCTTTGATAATCGCTTCAATCGCACCTGTATCAGTTTCTTGCTTTAAGCCTTTTTCAGCAATAATATCATCCGCAGATTTTCCTTCTGCTTCCCACATAAAGCCAAACACTTGCTTCGCGATTTTGCCGTTAATGGTATTGTCAACAATACGTGCAATCATA
Source organism: Acinetobacter sp. 5862 (assembly GCF_024494585.1). NCBI lineage: Bacteria > Pseudomonadati > Pseudomonadota > Gammaproteobacteria > Moraxellales > Moraxellaceae > Acinetobacter > Acinetobacter sp. 5862. The sequence goes on along the minus strand of NZ_JANHGP010000043.1, from coordinate 45,981 downwards.
CCACCCAACTGCTCAGCAGAAACAGGAGAGTCCGCCAATTCTAGGCCTGCTTTGTTTAAAGCACCTGAGAATTCGCCCATCACCCAGTTTGCAGACACCTTACCTTGTGCAGCACCGCCAGCAGCAGCGACAACAGCTTCGTAGAAGTCAGCCATTTCGCGTGACAGCGTCAATACATGTGCATCGTATTCAGTTACACCGAAGTCAGCCATAAAACGGACACGGCGAGCAGCAGGCAACTCTGGAAGCGCAGCACGTGCCGCTTCGATTTGCTCATCGGCAATGATCACTGGTAATAAGTCTGGATCAGGGAAGTAGCGATAGTCGTTCGCTTCTTCTTTCGAGCGCATGGAACGGGTTTCCATCTTGTTCGGATCGAACAAACGGGTTTCTTGGTCGATCGTGCCGCCATCTTCCAAAATTTCCATTTGACGTTCAATTTCAACATTGATCGCTTGCTCGATGAAACGGAATGAGTTGAGGTTTTTCAATTCGCAGCGTGTACCAAAAGGCTGACCCGGACGACGAAGTGACACGTTACAGTCGGCACGGAACGAACCTTCTGCCATGTTACCGTCAGAAATACCTAACCAGCGTACAAGCGTGTGAATCGACTTGATATAAGCAACCGCTTCTTCAACCGAACGCATATCTGGCTCAGATACGATTTCAAGCAATGGTGTGCCCGCACGGTTTAAGTCGATACCCGACATACCTTCGAATTGGTCATGAATCGATTTACCTGCATCTTCTTCAAGATGGGCACGGGTCACGCCAATGCGTTTGGTCGTACCATCTTCCAGTTGAATGTCGATATGACCCAAGCCCACAATCGGATTGTCCATTTGGCTGATTTGATAGCCTTTTGGCGAATCTGGATAGAAGTAGTTTTTACGCGCAAACACAGATGCTTGGTCGATATAGGCATCAATACCCAAACCAAAGCGAATTGCAAGATCAACCACTTCGGCATTCAATACAGGCAATACGCCCGGCATGGCTAAATCAACAAGGCTGGCTTGTGTATTTGGGTCTTGACCAAATTCAGTCGATGAACCTGAGAAGATTTTAGACTTGGTCGCCAACTGAGTATGGATCTCGATCCCGATAACGACTTCCCAACCGTCAATTAACTTTAACTTTTGAGCTTCAGTCATTATGCATTCTCCTCAGCAATTGCCGCACGTTTGGTATGCCAGTCTGTATTTTGTTGATATTGATGCACAATCGAAAGCAATTGTGATTCTGACCAGTAGTTACCGATCAACTGTAAGCCCACAGGCAAGCTGTCTTTATCGAAACCAACAGGTGCGTTGATCGCAGGCAGACCTGCCAAGTTCACTGCAAGGGTATAGATATCACCTAAATACATTTCAGTCGGACTGAGGTTTGCACCGATCTTATAGGCTGTGGTTGGTGCAGATGGTGCAGCAATCACGTCAACATTTTCAAATGCTTTCAAGAAATCTTGCTGAATCAAACGACGTACTTTTTGTGCTTTGACATAGTAGGCATCGTAGTAACCCGCAGACAGGGCATACGTCCCGATCAGGATACGACGTTGTACTTCAGCACCAAAACCTTCTGAACGTGAGCGTTTGTACAAGTCCATTAAATCCACTGGATTTTCACAACGGTAGCCATAGCGTACACCATCAAAACGTGACAGGTTCGAAGAAGCTTCCGCAGGGGCGATCAGGTAGTAAGTCGGTACATAGGCTTCAGTCATGTTGAGATCAATCTCAACCAAGATTGCGCCCATTTCCTCTAATTTTTTCAATGACTCTTCAACGCGTGCTTTTACATCGGCGTCTAAACCTGCCACATTGAAGTATTGCTTTGGAATACCAATGCGTAAACCTTTGACTGCTGTGCCATTCAAGTTAGCAACGTAATCGTCAACCTCTTTATTCACTGAAGTTGAGTCTTTGGCATCATGACCTGCAATCACATTCATCAAATATGCACAGTCTTCCGCAGAACGTGCCATTGGACCGCCTTGATCGAGTGAAGAGGCATATGCAATCATACCGAAGCGTGATACACGACCATAGGTCGGTTTTAAGCCTGTTAAGCCGCAGAATGAAGCTGGTTGGCGAATTGAACCACCAGTATCCGTACCTGTTGCAATCGGAGCTAAGTCCGCAGCAACAGCCGCAGCGGAACCCCCTGATGAACCACCTGGGACATGATCTAATGCCCACGGGTTACCTGTTGCGCCAAAATATGAACTTTCAGAGGTTGAACCCATTGCGAATTCATCCATATTCACCTTACCTAAAGTCACAAGACCTGCAGCTTTGGCTTTGGCAACGACGGTCGCATCGTAAGGTGAAATGAAGTTATCCAACATTTTTGAACCGGCAGTGGTTTTAATGCCTTGGGTACAAAAAATGTCTTTGTGTGCAAGAGGAATACCTGCCAACGCATGTGCATGACCTGACTTAAGTGCAACATCAGCAGCATCAGCTTCAATAAGTGCTTGTTCTGCTGTCACCGTTACATAACTTTTTACTTTCGGGTCAATTTTGGCAATACGTTTTAAATAATGTTCGGTCAATTCGCGTGATGAAAATTGAGCTTGTTTTAGCCCTTCAGAGAGTTCACGGATTGATAAGCGATGTAAATCTGTCATATGAAAAATTTCTTTACATTCTAAATATAAAATATTGATTAATCGAATAGAAATTATTCAATTACGCGAGGTACAAGGTACAAGCCTGCTTCTGTTGCAGGAGCGACCGCTTGATATTCATCACGATGGTTGCTTTCACTTACAATATCAGCACGTAAAGGTTGCGGATTATCAAAAGGACTTTTCAAAGGCTCAACGTTATCGGTATTAATGCCTTTTAGGCTTTCCATCATGCCAAGAATTTTATTTAAACTTTGAGCATATTCAGTAGATTGCGTGTCATTTAGAGACAAGCGAGCAAGATGTGCAATCGCTGAAACGGTCTGTGCATTTAAGTCCGTTGTCTGCTGAGCATCTGATGATGTAGACATAACTTTACCTAATTCAGTATCAAAAAATTGCAAAATATCGTGCGTTATAATAAGCGATTGACTTGTTCAAAGCATCACATTTCGTTAAAGTTGCCACCTTGCATCCATACAAAGTTTAATTGAGAACGCCCCCGTGATTCTAAAACGACTAATTGGCTTGTTTTCGCCGGATTTAGCCATTGATTTAGGTACGGCAAATACACTTATTTATGCACCAGGCCGTGGCATTATATTAAATGAACCGACTGTTGTGGCGATTCGTCATAGCGGTTCGCAAAAAATTGTTGCTGCTGTTGGTCTTGATGCTAAACAAATGTTAGGTCGTACACCAGCGAATATTTCAGCGATTCGTCCGATGAAAGACGGTGTGATTGCCGATTTTGAAGTCACTGAGACCATGTTGAATCAGTTTATCGGTAAAGTACATGAAAAGCGTTTATTTCCACCAGCACCGCGTGTTGTGGTGTGTGTCCCATGTAAATCGACTTTAGTTGAACGTCGTGCGATTCGTGAGGCTGTATTTAATGCAGGCGCGCGTGATGTCCGTTTAATTGAAGAGCCAATGGCTGCAGCGATTGGTGCAGGTATGCCAGTCGAACAAGCATGTGGTTCGATGGTGGTTGATGTGGGTGGCGGTACGACCGAGATTGCGATCATTTCATTACAAGGCTGTGTTTATGCCGATTCATTACGTATCGGTGGCGATGTATTTGATGAGCAAATTATCAATTATGTGCGTAAAGCGCATGGTTGCGTGATTGGGGAAACCACGGCCGAAGTGATCAAGAAAGAAGTGGGTATGGCGATTGCTGATGGCAAAACCCTTGAGATTGAAGTGCGTGGCCGTAATCTGGCAGAGGGTGTACCCCGTGCGATTACCGTCACTTCTGATGAAATCTCACAAGCGATTGCTGACCCATTACAAAGTATTGTCAGCGCTGTAAAATCTGCACTTGAACAAACCCCACCTGAACTATCTTCGGATATTGCAGAGCGTGGTATTGTGTTGACAGGTGGTGGTGCGTTGTTGCGTAACCTTGATAAACTACTGGCGCAAGAAACAGGTCTACCTGTGATTGTTGCGGATGATCCTTTAACTTGCGTCACGCGTGGTGGCGGTAAAGTCTTAGAGTTCTTTGATAATCCGAACCATGACATGCTTTTTGTTGGCTAAATCATAAGGACTAGGCGGTGCAACCGAATCTTTTTTCAAGACAACCGCCATCTTTTCGCTCATTTATTATTGCGGTTATTTCATGTTTGGTGGTGCTTTTCTTTGATTGGCGCATGCCTTATGTGATTCAACCTGCAAGAGATGTCTTGTATGCAGCGTATAATCCAATTTATGCGCTGGCAAGTTATCCTGTACTGTCGCGAGAATGGCTGAACCAACAAACCAAATCTGAAACTCAATTGCGCCGTGAAAATACCGCAATGCAGGCTGAACTCCTTCAAGCTCAAGTTCGACTCCAAAAACTTTCAGAACTCTCCGCGGAAAATAACCGTTTAAGGGGGCTTTTGGATACGCCATTGATTATTGATGGTCGTATGCAAATTGCAGAAGTGATTGGAACAGATGCCGACCCATTACGCCATATTATTATCATTAACCGTGGCTCTGTGGATCACTTAAAAGTTGGACAAACTGTTCTCGATGATAAAGGGATTATGGGGCAGTTGGTTGATGTCTATCCGCATAGTTCACGCGTCATGTTGCTTTCCGATAAAGAACATTCATTGTCTGTTCGCTTAGAGCGTACGGGGATGCGAGCGATTGTATCTGGAACAGGTGATTTAGGTCGCCTAAAAATGGAATATGTTCCGACGAGCGCCAACATCCAAGTGGGCGATAAAGTATTTAGTTCGGGTTTGGGCGAACATTTTCCTGCGGGCTATTTGGTGGGTACTGTTTCTAAGGTTAGCCGTCATACTTCAGGTGAGTTTGCAGAAATTGATGTTATTCCTGCGGCACAGCTTGCCAGTGGTCATCATGTGGTGGTGTTATTTTCAGAATCTTTAGCGCAGGAGCAACCTTATGCCGATCGCTAGATTGAGTTTCGAAAAACGCAAAGATCCACTTTGGATGATTATCATCTCAATTATTATCGGGTCAGTTCTTTTAGTTTATCCCATTGCTTACGAAGCTTCAGGATGGCGACCATCAATTATGTTGATGACAATGCTGTTCTGGATTCTTTATCAACCTAGTTGGTGCGGGGTTTGGTTCGCCTTTGGAGTGGGGATTTTCACTGATTTATTGTTAGATGCGCCTTTGGGTTTAAATGCACTAAGTTTTGTTTTGATTACGTTTGGTACGCGTTATTTTATTCGTGAACGTCGAATTTTAACTTTCGCGAACTCATGGGTAATCGCTGTACTTGCAATTATTGCACACTTAACCTTTTTGTGGATGAGTCAAACAATATCGAGTACACATTTTTCAATAGCGCGACATTGGCAACCGCTTGTTAGTAGCGTGATAGGATGGCCGATGGTTTATTACTGCTTACAAAAATGGCGCGTATAATTTTAGCTTCGAGTTCACCTCGTCGCAAAGAACTGCTACAACAGTTAGGTATGGACTTTGAAATATACAGTCCAGATATCGATGAAAGTGTCCGAGAAAGTGAAATTGTTGAACACTATGTTGAACGATTGGCGAGAGCAAAGGCACATGCTGTTCTAGGTTTATTTCCTGATGCAATTGTGATTGCTGCGGATACCAGTTTAAGTTTTGCAGGTAAGATCATTGGAAAACCACAATCAAAGCAGCACGCATTTGAAATCTGGTCAACAATTTCTGGGCAATGGCATGATGTGTACTCTGGAATTTGTGTGGCAAGCTCTGTCCAATGCTTAAGTAAAGTGGTTAGAACTCAAGTCGAGTTGCAACAGTTAAGTCATACCGAAATGGAAAAATATTGGGCAACGGGTGAACCTGTTGGAAAAGCAGGGGCGTATGCAATCCAAGGGATCGCAGCTCAATATATTCCCCAAATTCGGGGGAGTTATAGTAATGTGGTCGGTTTACCGTTGTACGAAACAGCACTGTTATTAGAAAGCGTTAAAATTTAAAGTAGACACTTTCGGATATAAGAATTTTTATAAAATTTTGAGTGGATTATGGCAGAAGAATTGCTAATTAACGTCACACCGATGGAGTGTCGTGTGGCGTTGATTGAAAATGGTACGGTCAATGAATTATTTGTTGAGCGTACTGTAAAACGTGGTTTAGTGGGTAATATTTATAAAGGTAAAGTGGTACGTGTACTGCCGGGTATGCAAGCTGCTTTTGTTGATATTGGATTGTCTCGGACTGCTTTTTTACATATCAATGATATGGTCTGGTCACGTTCGCAACCTACCCCAAATGTTTTCGAGCTTCTGCATCCGGGACAGATGTTGACGGTTCAAGTGATGAAAGACATGTTGGGAACTAAAGGTGCACGTCTAAGCACAGATCTTTCTATCCCATCACGTTATCTAGTATTAATGCCTTATGGTAATCATATCGGTGTATCACAACGCATTGAATCAGAAGAAGAGCGTGATCGACTTCGTAGCATGATTGAACGCATTCAGACCGAACACAGCTTACCGGGTAGTGTGATCGTTCGCACCGCAGCGGAAGGTGTAGATGAAGCTGCGATTGCACAAGATATGTGTTATCTGAGTAAGCTTTGGGAGTATATTCAACGTAAGCAAAAAGAAGTTGCGACACCTGAACTTATTTTTGAAGAATTACCTTTACCACAACGAATTGTCCGTGATTTAGCCAGTGATGAAACCGCAAAAATTTATGTCGATTCTCGTGAGATTCATGCCAAGTTAAGTGAGTTTGTGCTTGAGTTTGTGCCAACGATTGAAAATCGTCTGATTCACTATCCCGGCGAAAAGCCACTTTTCGATTTGTATAACGTCGAAGAAGATATTCAAAAAGCGTTGCAGACCCGTGTCGCACTTAAGTCAGGCGGCTATCTGATGATAGATCAGACTGAAGCCATGACCACCATTGATGTGAATACAGGCTCTTATGTGGGTGGCCGTAGTTTAGAAGACACGGTATTTAAAACCAATATGGAAGCGACACAAGTCATTGCGAGACAACTTCGTCTACGTAATTTGGGTGGCATTATCATTATTGATTTTATTGACATGCAAGAGCTTGAGCATCGACAAGAGGTCATGCGTCAGTTTGAACGTATGCTTGAACGTGATCATGCCAAAACAAAAATCACCCAAGTTTCAGAGTTAGGCTTGGTTGAAATGACACGTAAACGTACACGTGAGTCTTTAGAACATTTATTATGTGAGTCATGCCCAACTTGTCAGGGACGTGGATATGTGAAGACCGCAGAGACAGTATGTTACGAGATATTTCGAGAAATTTTGCGTTATGCCCGTGCATTTGATTCCAAGAGTGGCTTTACTGTCGTTGCACATCCAGCAGTGATTGATCGTTTATTAACGGCAGAAGCCCCAGCCGTGGCCGATCTGGAACATTTCATTAATCGCGTGATTAAATTTCAGGTCGAAAATTTATATACGCAAGAGCAATACGATATCATTCTGAGCTAAAGTTGTAACAAAATTTCGCTTAATCCTTGTTACAACTGAAATTTTACTTTCTATCATGAATTTTAAATACTAGAACCATAGAATGAGCCATAGGTATCTTGAGTACCTTAGCAAATAATATGAGGTATATAATTATGAATGTGAGCGAAAGATTAGTGAATCATGGTTTTAAGCATGTTTTAGACAGTAATCCAGTCAATACATGTTATATGGTTGATAGCCAAGGTAAAGAGGTCCAAATTACTACGGCAATGATCCGTTTAGCCTGCCATCAACTATTACAGCGTTGTCGTACAATTAAAAAATAAGGGGCGATTGAAAGCCCCTTAATTCTTTTCAGTACGATGCTTAATTTACAACTTTCTGTTGTGGCTGATCTTGAATGACTTGCTCATAGCGTTGAATTTCATCTTCTAGATGAGCGAGAAGAGTTTGCATTTTTGGCACCGTATTACGACATGCAATCAAACCTACTTCTAACTTATCTAAATAACTTGTCATTGTAATATTTAGTGCTTGGCCATCCATGACGATTGAAGCAGGGTAGAGCGCATCCAATTTTGCGCCATTCCAATATAATGGTTCACGTGGACCTGGTACATTCGAAATCACTAGATTAAATGCCTGACGTTTCGGTAACATTCCTGAAGCGATGTTTAAACCTGCTGGTCCATAGACTAATGCACTATAGTTCAGGATTTCATTTGCAGTCATGCGGTTAAAACGCTGCTTTGAATTCTGTACGCTACGGCGAATAATTTCTAAACGTTCAATTGGGTCTGCAATATGAGTGGCTAGGTTTGCCAAAATCATGGTAATACGATTGCTGAAATCAGAATCATCGGTACGCAATGAAGCAGGAACCATCGCAATCAAAGGTTTTTTGGGCAAACTATTTTGATTAATCAAATATTCACGTAATGCACCAGAGCAAACTGCTAGTACTACGTCATTGAGTGTTACACCAAGTGTTTTAGCGATAAGGCGGAAACGTTCCAACTCAAAAGATTGTGCAGCAAAACGGCGAGAAGAACTCACACGTTGGTTTAAGATCGATGGTGGTGCTTGAAATGTTGAGACATAATCAGGATTTTTCCCGATTTCCTTAAATAAGGTTTGTGAAAGTTCGTGCATCACTTTAGGTGCAACTTCACACTGTGATTTAATCGTATCCAAGACTCCTCTGATTTTACTTGCAGTAGGGGCCTTGGGTGCCTTTAAGCGTTTAGTTCGCTTCCCTTCGACACACCATAATGGTACGACATGCTTTTCATTTGGGTCTTTGGAGAGTGATTTTTCGATCAATCGCATTCCTGCAACACCATCCACCATCGCATGGTGAATTTTGAAATACATTGCAAAACGATTGCCTTCAATGCCTTCAATAATGTCGCATGTCCATAGTGGTTTAGCACGGTCAATCAAGGAACTGTGTTGCTGTGAAATATAGACCAATAGTTCACGAATACGCCCTGGATTTGGTAACGCAATATGACGGAAATGATGATCGATATCGAATTCAGGATCTTCACCCCAGAATAATCCTGTCAGTTGATTGTTAAATGGAGGAACCGGAATACTCTTCGATTGACGGATATCTTGAACAAGATCATGCACGAATGTCGGAGATGCATTTTCTGGGATTTCAAATAAAAATAATCCCCCTACATGCATAGGTTGCTGTCTTTTCTCTAATGAAAGAAAAATAAAATCAATAGGGTGTAATGGGCGCATAGCAGATATAGCCTCTCATTGCATTTTTTATAAGATACTCTTTGAGCTCTTATTAGAATTATTGAACCGTTGTGTGAAGTATATACGGTTTGGTCTGGTTAAAATATGACTTTGTACACACGAGTCAGAAAAAATAAAACCACTGATGAATCAGTGGTTTTTATATACCAAATCTGCTAGGAATTATTTTTTCAGATTACCCGAGTGTAATCCGCACTCTTTATGAGTTGCTTCTTCCCACCACCAACGACCTTCACGTTCATGTTGGTTTGGTAATACAGCACGAGTACATGGTTCACAACCAATTGAAATAAAACCACGTTCGTGTAGCGGGTTATATGGAATTTCCATCATTCGAATATAACTCCATACATCTGCACTGCTCCAATTTGCAAGCGGATTATATTTAATCAATTGCTTGCCTTCACCTGAAAATCCAACATCCGCTTGAACCACGGGAATCTCATTACGTGTGCCTGGACTTTGATCTTTACGTTGACCTGTAATCCAACCATCCAAAGTCGCTAATTTTTTACGTAAAGGTTGTACTTTACGAACGCCACAGCATTCCTGATGACCATCTTCAAAAAAGCTAAACAACCCCTTTTCATTTACCAACTGCTGTACAGCAGCGGATTCAGGGAAGCAAATTTCGATCTTAATATTGTAATGTTTACGCACAGTTTCAATAAATTGATAGGTTTCTGCATGTAAACGCCCTGTATCTAAACTAAATACACGGAATGGTTTACCAAGACGCGAAGCAATATCAATTAATACAACATCTTCAGCACCAGAAAATGAAATTGCAATTTCGCCTTCTTGGCTTAAAGCAAGCTCTAAAATTTCTCGTGGTGATTTATCTGAATATTCAGCAGCGAGCGCATCTACAAGGTCAATAGTCGGAATAACAGTCATAGGTGTTCCTGGCGAAAGGCTTGGGTACAATTGTAAATCATTCTAAGCAAAGCCATTTGCTTATCTTCGATTTTAATCTTGCAGAATAAAATCGTTTTATTTAACAACAGCGCAAAAAATGAAAATCTTAATGGTATGATACAGCAATTTTTAATCAACATTGGATGCATTCATGGAAATCGTATGCCTAGACCTTGAAGGGGTACTTGTACCAGAAATCTGGATTAACTTTGCCAAGAAAACAGGAATTAAAGAATTAGAAGCGACGACGCGCGATATTCCAGATTATGATGTTTTAATGACTCAACGTTTAAACATTTTAAAAGAGCATGGTTTGGGTTTAAATGATATTCAAGCTGTGATTGCTGATATGGGACCATTTGAAGGTGCAAAAGAATTTGTTGAATGGGTACGTACACATTTTCAACTGATTATTTTATCTGATACTTTTTATGAGTTTGCACATCCATTGATGAAACAACTGGGTTGGCCAACGATTTTCTGTCACAAACTTGAAACTGATGAAAATGGCATGATTACGGCATATAAATTACGCCAGCCTGATCAGAAGCGTCAGGCGGTGAAAGCATTACATGGTTTAAATTTCCGTGTGATTGCTGCAGGTGACTCTTATAATGATACAACTATGTTGGGTGAAGCGGATCATGGTTTCTTATTTGATGCGCCAGCAAATGTGATTGCTGAATTCCCACAGTTTCCACCTTTGCATGGCTATGAGGCACTAAAACAGGCGATTCGTGCTGTTTCACAACGCGATATTCCAGAATAATTAAAATTTCTAAGCTTTTTATGAAAGGTAAAGGAAATTTAAAAATAAAAGGCGCTTAGAAGCGCCTTTTATTTTTTGCTATTTATTAGAATTTATAACCAATTTTCAAACCATAAGCGATCGCATCATTATTTTCAAACTCAGCTACGTAGTTAGGCGTATTAAATTGAGAACCTGATTGAGCTTTAGCATCTCCCAACCAAAAATATTTTACCCCACCAGCAATAAAGTAGTTGGGAGCAGGGCTATATTGGATACCTAAACCAACATTCCAATATCCTTCTGTTGGTCCTAATGTGGTCACAGGGTTACCTGCACCTGAGTCCCAACCTACAGAGACGTTACCAGCCCAATGTTCATTAAGCTTACGTCCAACACCAGTAGTTACTGACCATTGATCATCAGTATAAGCTACGAGATCAAAACCATCTTTTTTCCCAGTTGATGCCACAACAGCTGCTTGTGTTGATGCCACACCGAATTTATAAGGGCGTACAGCGAAGTCTTTCCAGTTCACCCAGCGTACGTTTGCGAATGCAACAGTATCCGCCATGATCCCTGTTTGTAAATCAAGGTTAACAGATTGAGGTGTTGTAATATCTGTTTCTTTGGCTGGAATTGCATTTAAGCCAGCAAATAATCCAAGAGAGCTAAAACTTTCTTTTGCATCAGTTGAGTGTTTAATTTCAGAACGATAGGTTACAGATGCTTTTAATGCAATTTCTGGAATTTGATATGCAGCACCAGCTAACCAACCGATATCTCCAGTTTCTTTGATATCTGCGTTATATCCACCGAAAGTTGCAGAACCACCGTAAGCAGTACCACGGAGTTGAATATTACCTTTTACAGTTTGGTAGACTGGACCAGCATAAAAGTTTAAATTTTTATTTGGTTGAAAACCAAGAATCATAGAAAGGTTCTGAGTTTCAACTTCTACAGAAGTTCCTTGAGTGCCATTATGAAATGCACCTTGTCCTTGAAGTGCAGCAGCGGCACCAGGAAGCGCAGCAGGTAATTTTGCTGTATCAGTTGAATAGGTTGCTTTTGCTCCAAATGGTTGATCATAAATCAAACCAAATGAAAGTTGGTCAGCAAGTTGTAATTTTAGTGCTGCATGAGCAAACTGATAAGAATCAGCCATTTCACCAACACTAGTATTGGAGAGTAATGGTAGCGCAGCATTCGGGTAATTGGCTTTAGTTGTTCCTGAAACATCTGCATCTAGAACCGAAAGACCAGCTTCAAAATAGTTACCTGGTTGGAAAAAAGCAGACATTGACTGACCTGAACGATCCAGTGCTGCTGCAAAAGCTCCAGTTGCAGGTAGCGTCGCTAAGATCATGGCAGTGCTAAGATATTTTAATTTCATTTTAAATCTTTCCTTGAACTTCAAGATTCTAAGTATTGACGAAACTATGATTGGCTATAGCTTCATGTAACAAAAATACCATAATTAAAATAAGAGTAAATGTTCTAAATGAACTACTCAGTACGATTGATTACATGAAAATGCACAAAAAAATGCTATTTAAATTTGTATGCATTTGTGTTTTGTTGGTAATATATTGATAAATATAAAGTATTACTAATAATTCAAGGTATTTTGTTTTTGCATTTCTTTTTAATTTTTTTTAATAAGGTCAAAGATTTTTTGTAAAAATTAAGAAATTTTTCTCCATAATTTTTTTTAAAGCATTCTTTGGCATTACAGAGAAGAGTTTAGGAATAATTTTACGCAAAATTTACGTCTACTGGTTTTTTCAATATAGAGAATTTACGCTCTCAATTTCCATACTAAAGCTGACCTATTTTAAATGGCATTTGCTATGTGGGAATTTATTACTGTATTTTTCTTTTCATTGTTGTTGGCTTATCCGCTCGGACACTATCTTGCGGATGTAATGCAAGCCAAACCAATGAAAAGTGACGCTTTGTTTAAATGGATTGAGCAACCGATTTATGCGCTACTCGGCGTCAAGCGCAGCGGGATGAACTGGCGACAATATTTGGGTGCTTTTGTTCTGAGCAATATTTTATTGCTTGGGGCAAGTGTCGCTATTTTAATGACTCAAGCTTGGTTACCCTTGAACCCAGATCATATTCCTAATATGAATTGGGACTTGGCTTTACACACCACAATTTCTTTCCTGACCAATACCAACCAACAGCATTATTCAGGGCAAGCGCAACTGTCTTATCTATCGCAAATGACGGTGATTGTAGGATTGCAATATTTGTCGCCGATTATGGGGCTTGCCTTATTGGTGGCTATGTTAAGAGCATTATTTTTACAATCCGCCCAAGCAGAAGACTCAGAACAAAACAAATGGAATCGCATTAATCTGGGCAATTATTGGATGGATATCATCCGCCCCTTATTTCGATTCTTCATTCCTCTAGGATTTATTTTTTCTTTGCTGCTCACTTTCCAAGGTGTTCCATCAACGCTGTCTGCGGGCCCTACAGCGCAAGTTTTAGAGCAAAGCACAGAAGTCAAAACTCAGCATATCCCATTGGGTCCCGTTGCACCGATGGTGGCGATTAAACAACTTGGTAGTAATGGTGGTGGGTGGTATGGACCAAACAGTACTGTGCCTTTAGAAAATCCAACACCATTGTCGAATGTGATTGAGATGATAGCAATTTTACTGATTCCACTTTCTGCGGTGTTTATGGTTGGGCGTTTTATTCAACGCAAAAAACTGATGTGGATGATTTTTGGCAGCATGTTGTTGATGTCACTGTCTTCAACAGTATTCACTCTGTGGACAGAAAAATCCTCATTAATTCCCAATATGGCATGGATGGAAGGCAAGGAAACCCGTTTTGGTGCTGAGGCATCCGCACTGTGGGGAAGCTTGACTACACAAGTCAATAACGGCTCAGTCAATATGATGCATGACTCGGCTTCACCACTCACGGGATTGGTTGAACTGTGCAATATGCTGATTAATGCCATTTGGGGCGGGATTGGTTGTGGGCTATTACAGTTCTTTATTTACCTGTTTCTTGCCGTATTTATCGCAGGTTTGATGACAGGGCGTACTCCTGAACTATTTGGTCGAAAAATTGAAGTCACTGAAATTAAGTTATTAGCGTTGGTGATTCTATTACAGCCTGTAGTGATTCTGAGTTTGACGGCCATCGCGATTGCCTTTCCATCCATGACAGGGAGTTCAAATCCAGCTTTTCATGGCATTAGCCAAGTGTTTTATGAGTATGTTTCTGCCTATGCCAATAATGGTTCGGGCTTTGAAGGTTTAGGTGATAGCACGCTTTGGTGGAACCTAAGTGCCAGTGTGGCGTTATTGGCAGGGCGTTATAGCGTATTGATTATTCCTGTTTTGATTGCAGTGAGTTTAGCAACCAAACCGCAAGCAGCCGAAAGCAAAGGTTCTTTACAGATCGAATCTCCAACCTTTGCCCTGACTTTAATCGGGATCGTGTTGATTCTGACCTTGTTGCAATTCATGCCAGTGTTGGTGATTGGGCCAATTGCTGACTATTTGTCGATAAAAGTTTAAGCGTGGAGCAAGCACAATGAAACATTCAAATGCGACACAACAGATGGATATCTTGAATAAAGAAATTATTCAGCAAACTTTCCATAAATTGCTGCCTCAACACGCGTTTAAAAATCCAGTGATGGCATGTGTGTGGGTAGGAACAGTTTTAACCCTTGTTGCCACTTTGATGGGTAATGCCAGTTTTGGTTTTGGCTTAGTCCTAAGTTTGATTTTATTGGTCACGGTCTTATTTGCTAATTATGCCGAGGCGGTTGCAGAAGCCAAGGGACGTGGACAAGCTGCATCTTTACGTCAGGCGCGTGAAAACTTAACCGCAAATCGAATTCTCTATTTAAATGCTGTGCCGACTGTGATTTCCGCAAACCTACTCAAAAAAGATGATCTTGTCGTTGTCAAGGCAGGTGAAATTATTCCTGCGGATGGTGAGATTATTCAGGGTTTTGCCACGATCAATGAATCAGCCGTTACAGGTGAATCTGCACCCGTACTGCGTGAAGCCAATACTGACCGTTCAGGGGTGATTGGCGGAACTAAGGTTTTGTCCGATAAAATTATTATTCGAGTCAGTAATGAAGCAGGGCATAGCTTCTTAGACCGTATGATTGCCTTGGTGGAAGGTGCCAACCGTCAAAAGACACCAAATGAGATCGCATTGAGTATATTACTCAATATTATGACCATCACCTTTATTGTGGTGGTGCTGACTTTACCTGTTATTGGATCTATGGTCGGGATCAAAATCAGTATCGTCTTACTGATTGCACTGTTGGTCTGTTTGATTCCAACTACGATTGGCGGCTTGCTCCCAGCAATCGGGATTGCGGGAATGAATCGTGCTTTAAAAGCCAATGTCTTAGCAAAATCAGGGAAAGCGGTTGAAGTTGCAGGTGATATTGATGTGTTGCTGTTGGATAAAACAGGCACGATCACCTATGGAGATCGCCAAGCGACCGCCTTTTATCCATTGGCAGGTGTAACGCCAAGTGAATTGCGCCAAGCAGCCATGCTGACCTCTTTTGCTGACCCAACGCCTGAAGGTAAGTCGGTCATCAGCCTTGGCAAAGAGTTAGGCGAATGTATTCAAGAGCCGAAAGATGCTGAGTTCATCCAGTTTAGTGCCTCAACACGTTTATCTGGGGTGGACTTGGTCACAGGACAAACGATTCGTAAAGGTGCAGTCGATGCTATTCTTAACTTTACCAACCAAGAAATCAAAGACAATATTGAGCTTAAAACCCGTGTGGAACAAGTCGCTTCTAAAGGTGCGACACCGCTTGTGGTTGCTTCGAATCATAATATTTTAGGCGTGATTGAACTTTCAGATGTGATTAAACAAGGCATTAAAGAACGCTTTGCACTTTTACGTGAAATGGGCATCAAAACCATTATGGTCACGGGAGACAATCCATTGACTGCTGCTGCGATTGCGGCCGAAGCAGGGGTAGATGACTATATTGCGGAAGCGAGACCTGAGGATAAATTGGCGTGCATTCGTAATGAGCAAGCAGCAGGAAAATTGGTCGCAATGGTCGGTGATGGTACTAACGATGCACCTGCCTTGGCACAGGCAGATATTGGTTTAGCTATGAATTCAGGTACTCAGGCTGCCAAAGAAGCAGGCAATATGGTGGATTTAGATTCTGATCCAACCAAATTGCTAGATGTGGTCGAAATTGGTAAGCAGCAACTCATCACCCGTGGAGCGTTAACCACATTCTCGTTAGCCAATGACGTGTCTAAGTATTTTGTGATTTTACCTGCATTATTCGCTGTGGCAATTCCACAACTTGGGGTACTGAATATTTTGCAATTGAGTAGCCCGAGCAGTGCGGTGATTTCCGCTTTGATCTTTAATGCCTTGATTATTCCAATGTTGATTCCATTGGCACTCAAAGGCGTTCAATTCAAACCTGCCAGTGCGCTGCAATTGTTACGCCGTAATATGCTGATTTACGGTGTAGGTGGGGTGATCTTTCCGTTTATTGTGATCAAGCTGATTGACCTTGTTGTGTCCTTGTGGATTTAGGAGTGAGATATGAATACTTTATTGAGTCATGAGCAATTGAATCAACAGGACTTAGCATTATCTCGTATAGGACATTCAGTCCTACGTCCGAGTCTGGGTTTGATTGTGGTTGGTTTTTTCATTGCAGGCATGTTCTACGTGACAGCAAGTGTCTCGATTGCGCAGTTGATCTTTCCCAAACAAGCCAATGGCAGTGTCATTGAACTGAATGGTAAAATTATTGGTTCAAGTTTGGTCGGACAAAACTTTGTTAGTGAACAATATTTTCATGGGCGACCAAATGCAGTAAGTTACAATGTTGATGGGATGGCGGGGAGTAATTTAGCAATCTCTAATCCTGATTTACAAACACAAATTAAAGAGCGAACAGCACAATTTGCGCAAAACAATCAGATGACTGAGCAACACATGCCGAATGAGATGGTGACGGCTTCAGGCAGCGGGATTGACCCTGATATTTCACCTGAAAGTGCTTTATTACAGGTGAAACGAGTGGCACAGCAACGTCATTTACCTGAGCAGCAAGTTCGTGATTTGGTACAACAACAAATTCAGTCTGCACAATTCGGCATCTATGGGCAAGCGCGAGTGAATGTGTTGCAGTTAAATTTAGCCTTAGATCAATTGTCATCGACCACACGTTGATAGAGCGTAATTATGCAGATCGACCGAAACAATAAAGCAGATGCATGGTTGGCGCATAGTCAACGTGAACAATCTGGACGTTTGACCATTTTCTTGGGTGCAGCACCTGGGGTAGGGAAAACCTATGCCATGCTGACCCGAGCGCATGAATTGACGCAACAAGGGCAGCATGTGATGGTCGGGGTCGTAGAAACCCACGGTCGATCTGATACCGAACGTTTGATTCAAGGGTTGAATGTTATTCCAAGAAAGTCTGTGGAATATCAGGGGCGAATGTTGGAAGAGATGGATCTCGACCAAATTCTTAAATTAAAGCCTCAAATTGTGCTTGTTGATGAACTTGCCCATCGCAATGTACCCAATAGTCGGCATGAATATCGTTGGCAAGATGTCAATGAGTTGTTGGATGCAGGCATTGATGTCTATAGCACCTTAAATATTCAGCATTTGGAAAGTCTGAATGATGTGGTTTTTCAAATTACGGGGATTCGGGTCACTGAAACTGTCCCCGATGCATTACTTAAACGTTTGAAAGATATTCGACTGGTTGATTTACCTGTTCCTGAATTATTAGAACGAATGAATCATGGCAAGATTTATTTCGCCGATGTTGCACCCCATGCATTACAAGGTTTTTTTAAAGCTGCGAATTTGACAGCGTTACGTGATCTGGCAATTCAAACTGTTGCAGGGCAAGTCGATATTGATTATCGAGAAAAATTTGTTGCGCAAGGGCAGATCATCCCGATTCAAAATCACGTCATGTTGGCAATTGATGGTTCTGAATTCTCTGAAGATTTGGTACGCCGTGCGCATCGAATTGCAGAAAGGCGCAATGCAACGTGGAGCGTCATTTCAATTCAAAGAAGTAAGGTTGAAACGCCCCAAGCCTTTGCAGTGACGAAGGCTTTTAATCTAGCGCGTAAGCTCGGTGCCGATACCTATTTGCTGTATAGCAATCATATTGCATCGACCATTTTACAGGCGGCTTATGATTATGGTGCATCTAATATTTTGCTCGGAAAAAGTCCTCAAAAATCGCTATGGCAGCGCTTATTTTCAGATCATATTGCTGATCAACTGTTAGAGAAACAGCATCCTTTTGAAATCACCTTTGTTCAGCCTTTAAAAGCCAAAAATAATGAAAAGCATTTGCAGAAAGATGTAGCTCATTCATTTTGGCTGGAACAAGGCTTGGCGTTTAATCAACGTGAAGTGTTTGAAAGTATTATCATTGTATTGCTAGGATTGATTGTGGCTGCAATCAGTGATCATTTCATTGGGTATAGTGATTTAGCCTTAATTTTTATTGTGACCGTATTACTGGTTGCGATACGCGCACGTATGTTGATTACAATTATCAGCGTATTCATCTGTTTTTTACTCTACAACTACTTTTTTATCGAACCTCGCTTTACCTTTATGATTAGTGCTGAACGTGGGGTGATTACCATTATCACGTTCATTGTCTCAGCTTTACTGGTCGGGCGTTTAGCCAATCAATTACGTGCTCAGGTCTTGAGTTTACGTGCTGCAAATTCAGTGTCGTTACAGTTACAGGAACTAGAGCGCAAGCTATCGACCTGTGTAGATATTGAACAGGTATTAACCGTGGCCAAACAACATTTGGAAACTTCATTAAATGCGACAGTCTGGTTAAAATTTGAAAATCAGTCTTTAGGTGATGCATCTGCATTAAATGAAAAAGATCAGATTGCCGCAGATTGGACACAAAAGAATGCGAAACCCTGTGGACGTTTTACCAATACGTTGACCAATTCTGATTGGTGGTTTATTCCGTTAAATTTGGTGAAAGAATATGGGGTGATTGCAATTCGGTTTCATCAAAACGCTCAAAGCATTAGTTTTGAATTGCAACGTTTAACGGAGTTGATGATTGAAGATATTGCCCAAACTGTTGCTCGGGTTCAGCTCTCTTTACAGTTGGAAAATTCTAGAGTAGTGGCTGAAACGGAAAAGCTGCGTTCAGCTTTGCTTTCTTCGGTATCGCATGATTTACGTTCACCCTTAGCCGCGATGATTGGTTCAGCAGATACGCTAAAATATTATGGTGAACAAATGCCTGAAAGTGATCGCCATGAATTATTAGACACTATTCACATTGAAGGGGAACGACTGGATCGTTATATACAAAACCTGTTGGATATGACTCGATTAGGTCATCAGGGTTTGACTTTAAGTCGTGCTTGGATCGGTGTGGATGAGCTGATTGGCTCGGCAACGCAACGACTGAAACGCTATCAGCCTGAGGTGAAAGTCGAAGTTGCTTTGGCCGAAGAACTTCCACAATTGTATGTGCATCCAGCTTTGATTGAACAAGCCATTTTTAATGTCTTGGAAAATGCAGCCAAGTTCTCACCAGAGAATGTTCCGATTGAAATAAAGATTCATCAAGAGGAACAATTTCTGCAAATTGACATTATCGACCAAGGGATTGGCATTCCCGAAGAGGAACGCCAGCAAATCTTTGATATGTTCTACACCATGCAACGCGGTGATCGAGGGAAAACGGGGACAGGTTTAGGACTAGCGATTGTCAGAGCCATTATTGGCGCTCATATGGGCAGTATCGAAGCTTTTGGCGGAACAGATGGTCAAGGCACCTTAATTCGCATACGATTACCGTTACATCAGGACTAAAAACATTTTTATGCCGCAAACAACCCATCCGAATGCATCAATTTTAATTATTGATGATGAACCTCAAATTCGAAAATTTTTGGATATTGCTTTACGTGCGCAAGGTTATCAGGTGCATGTTGCTGAAAATGGCATGCAAGGCTTAGAAATTTTGGTAACCCGAGGTGCGGATTTACTGATTTTAGATTTGGGCTTACCTGATATGGAAGGACAGCAGGTGTTGACTGAGATGAGGCAATGGTCAGATATTCCTGTGATTGTGTTATCTGCCCGTCCTGATGAAAATCAAAAAATTAAATTGCTCGATGCAGGTGCGAATGATTATGTGACCAAACCGTTTAGCATTCAGGAATTATGTGCCCGTATTCGAGTGATGTTTCGTAATAAACCACAACAGTCTGAACAGAACATTGTATTTGATGATGGTCAATTATCTGTGGATGTGGCTGAACATGTGGTGAGATTTGCTCAGGAAGAAATTGTTCTCACCAAAAAAGAATTTCAACTGTTAGCACTATTGATTCGCCATCAGGGGAAGATTGTTACGCAAAAGCAAATTATGACCGAGTTATGGGGCATTAGCCATGAAGAAGATACCCATTATCTTCGAATCTTGGTGAAAAAACTCCGCAGCAAAATTGGAGATTCTGCGGTCACTCCAAAATATATTTTTACCATCGCAGGGGTGGGGTTACGTTTTCAAGGACAATCCTAAATTGGAAATAAAAAAGAGAGTTTGAAAAACTCTCTTTCGGACGAATAAACCGTTTATTTTAGGTTTGGGTCGCCTTTTTTCAAGAAGAAACCCAAAGCAAGTTTTTGCACCCAAGTGCCATAAGGTGGATAGAATAATTGCGTTGGGAAGAAGCGATGGCGAGCAAAAACCGTTTTCGCATGTGAAAGCTCACGGAAACCTTCTTCACCGTGATAAGTCCCCATACCAGAGTTACCAATACCACCAAATGGTGCATCATGGTTGACCACATGCCAACCCCAATCATTAATCGTAACACCACCTGAATGAGTTTGTTTTAATATGTGGTCACGTTCAGTTGAATCATGAGTGAAACAATAGAGTGCCAGAGGTCGTTCACCTGCTTTGATATAGGCGATCGCGTCATCAACGTTATCGTAAGCAACTACGGGCAATACTGGGCCAAACAGCTCTTCTTTGAGAATACGCATGTCGGGTGTGCAATTCAGCACAATATGTACAGGCATACGACGTGCATCTTTATCACGATCATACTCGGCACAGGCAATAATTTGAGCACCTTTGGCTTCGGCATCGTCTAGGATTTCTAATAAACGTTTGAAATGGCGATCATTGACGATAGAGGTGTAGTTAGAATTATTGCTGATGTTACTGCCATACATTGCCGTAAAATTCTTTTTACATTCTTCTGCAAACTGATTCACTTGTTCTTTCGGCACAAGCGCATAGTCAGGTGCAACACAGATTTGCCCACAGTTGGTTGCCTTACCATGCAATACGCGTTTAGCTGCATCGGCTAAGGGATAATGTCGACTGACAAGCGCAGGGGATTTACCACCTAATTCTAATGTGACAGGCGTTAGGTTTTCTGCTGCTGCACGCATTACCACTCGACCAATTGCAGGTGAACCTGTAAATACAATATGGTTAAAAGGGAGTGATGTGAATTGTGCTGGATCAAGAATTTCTTCACCGAAAATACAAACTTCATCTTCAGTAAAAACTTCAGCCAGCATGCGTCTCAGCACTGCATTGGTTGCAGGTGTAATCTCGGGCAGTTTAATCATGACTCGATTACCCGCAGCGATTGCCGCAACCAATGGGCCAAGTGCTAAATAAACAGGGAAGTTCCACGGCACAATCACGCCGACCACACCTTTCGGTTGATATTGGACAGCCAGAAGGTTTGATAAAAACAGTAATTCAGTACTTCGCTTACTCGGTCGCATCCATTTACGTAAATGTCGAATAGCATGTTCTGCTTCCAAAACAGAGCCTAATAAATCCAATAATTTTGATTCATCTACCGATCGAGAACTAAAGTCGCTATTGATGGCAGCAGCGATAACATCTTGGTAACGAATAATTTGTTTTTTAAGTTTGAATAATTTTGTACGTCGAGCATCGAGATCAGGATATGGATGCGCATCAAAAGCAGCACGTTGTTGGGCGAATACCAAGCGCATATGTTTAGTTGCTGAGTCGCTAAATTCCTGCGAATGAGAAAGTGTCATTGTTGCTCCTTCCATGCTTATTGGTAGAAATAGACTTTATGATTGATTGAATTTTTAGTCGATGTTAAATTGAGACAACAAAAAGTAATTTAGTGCCATTATCTACTGATCGAATGGATAAAGTAAAAATGCCTAAACAGAATATTGAGCAAAATATTTATATTGAAGCTCGTTATGATCATACGCTATTCGGTCAGGGCACGCCTATACTTGGTTTAACCAGTCTGTTTGATGAAATGCAGAAACAAGGATATTCCATCGCTCAGATATTGGACGGTACGGGTATTGCGCATGATGCGCTGACAAGTGCGACCACAACAATATCTCAATATCAAAAGTTGAAGTTATTTCAAAATATCCAATCCTTGTCTAAAGATCCATTGATTGGGCTTCGGGCAGGGCAAAAACAAAAATTATCAGATTTCGGGGTGTATGGTTATGCACTTTACTCTTCCCGCAATTTTCAACAAGCCGTTGAACTTGGCATTCGTCATATCAAATTAGCCAGTCCAGTATTACAAAAATCATTTTATATACAAAATGATACTGCAATTTTTGAGGCTAAGGAAATTATCGCTTTAGGACATTTATTGCCATTAATTTGCGAGTTCTGGTTTAGTTCAATGCAAACCTTAATTCAGTGCGTACTTGAAGCGCCGTTTCAGGCTAAAAGGTTATTGCTGCCTTATCCTGCCCCTGAATATGCAGATGAATACCAAAAGGTGTTTGGTTGTGTTGTGGAATTTGATGCAGAGGTGATGCAATGGCATTTCGATTTAGCATGGTTAGATGCGCCTTGTCCAAATGCAAACCCGATTACTGCGGATATGTGCCAATCTTTTTGTGAACGGATGTTGGGAGATGAAAATGATGAGGAATCTGAACTGATCAAAACGATTCGTCTTATTTTTTTGGACAGTGTTGGGAATTTTCCAACTGCTCAACAGATGGCAGATCAATTAAATGTATCTAAAAGAACTTTATATCGCCGTTTAGCCGATCTGAACGTGAGTTACCAAGAAATATTGGATAGTACGCGAACACGTCTTGCCGATGAGTATCTAGCCGCGACAACACTGAGTATGGACGAAATTGCCGAAAGACTTGGTTTTTCAGATACTTCAAACTTTAGGAAAGCTTATCGCCATTGGACAGGAATTTCGCCTAATCAATATCGTAAAAAGTTTGCTTAGTGAAATGCAAGAGCTAGAGATTATTTAAAATTAATTTTGATAGAGATTTAATCATTCTTTCATGATTCGCTTATATATTGCAGTGAGCGAATCTAAAAAGATAAATATGCAATGATATTTGAAAGCTTAAACATTTACTTGTTTGATTGCATAAACTCATTTGCGACTCAGAATGCGATTGTGGATAGAGTTGCCATATTTACAGCTCATGATTTAAATACAGTTTTTATATGTTTTCTTTTATTTTTATTAGTTTATCAATGGAAAATCTATAATTATTTATTCGCTAAAACACTTTTAATTGTGTTGCTTTCTTTAATCTTGAGTGATCTAGCTGAAATCTTCTACCATCATCCACGTCCGTTTGAAATAGGACTAGGTCATCAACTTATTGGCCATGGTCCAAGTTCATCATTTCCCAGTCAGCATACCTTAACCATTGCAATCATTGCTTTTTCATATTGGTTAGCAGGTTTTAAGAAGATTGGTGTATTTGGTATTTTTGTCGGTATGGTCGTTGGTCTATCAAGGATTTATGTTGGGGTTCATTTTCCATTTGATATCATTGGATCTTTTATGATTGGTTTGATGTTGGTTGTATCTGTGAATTATATCGAGAAGGAATTGATTGTTAGAATTCGTAAAATTACATCGGTCAGTGCTTATGATGTCTAATAAAATGCTAAATGGTTATTTGAATTTTACGATAAATTTATACTGAGCTGAGATGAGTTTATATTATCTTAACGTTACATATTTATAAGCATAAATTATTCTATTCATAACAATATGAACTTGGTTTAATTTATGAATGCTGTCTTTGTAGAATTGAATCAGCTATTAAATTCTAATAATGTGATTAATCAATCAAATGAGCAAAAATCTGAAAATATTCTGTTCGATAAGGGATTATTTTTACAGGAAGTAGATCATTATTTAGAAAAGTATCCAAATACGCAACATATTGATATTTATTTGTATGATTTGAATGGACATCTACGAGGTAAAAGAATTGATGTCAAATGATTAACACAATTGGTGAAAGCATGTTATTTACCTATTTCTATTTATGCGATGAGTCTAAATGGAAATGTGATAGAAGAAACAGGATTGGGTAAATTTATTGGTGAACCAGATCATTTGTGTCAGCCTATCCTAGGTTCATTGCAACCTTGCGCCATTGAGCCTGAAACTAATGCTCAATTGTTATTGACGATGAAAGATGATCGCCATCAAGAATGTTTAATTGAACCTCGTAATATTTTAAAAAGAATACTCCAACAATTACATGAAAAAAATTATCACCCTTGTATTGCTGCAGAAATAGAATTTTATTTGCAGCCGTTGAATGGGGAACAGGAAGTTCAAGAATTAATAACTCAATGTTTTGATATTCATCTCTCTGATACACATCAACAAATTTTAGATGAGATTGAAGCTATCGCTAAACTACAGAATATTATAATTACAGGAATTATTTCTGAAGCATCTTTAGGGCAATATGAGCTTAATCTGCAACACACATGTGATCTTTTAAAGTTATGTGATCAGATTATGTTGTTAAAACGAACCATTAAACAAATTGCACATAAACACGGATTTCGTGCAAATTTTCTAGCAAAGCCAGATTTGTTAAAAGCGGGCAGTGGCATGCATTTTCATATGAGTTTGCTTGATCACGATCAAAACAATATTTTTAGTCCTCGGAAAGATGAGTTATCTCAAGATCTCTTAAAAGTCATCAGTGGTTTGTTATGGTTAATGCCAAGTTCGATGGCAATTTTGGCACCCAATTTAAACTCTTTTAGACGCTTTAAAACAGGTCATCATGTTCCCTTAGAGGCGAGTTGGGGGCTGAATAACCGTAATGTCGCTATTCGAATACCGTGCTCTGATCAAGAAAATCAAAGATTGGAATACCGTGTGGCAGGAGCAGATTGTAATCCTTATCTTAGCATTGCCATGATTTTGATTGGCACACTCTATGGTTTAACACACCAGTTAGAAGTACCGAAACAAATCAATCAACTTACGTTTAAATCTAAACATTATTTATTGCCAATTGAGCAAATTGAAGCTTTAAAATTGTTTAAAAATAACAAGATACTTACAGAATATTTAGGTAAAGAATTTATGGAATTATGGTGCACAGTAAAACAAGCAGAACATCAAAGCGTTCACAGTCAAATCACATTAATTGAAAAGTCTTGGGATATTTAGGCGCATCTATTGATTTATCTAGCCTTGATTTAGCAAATAACTGCTTTAAGGTCACAAAATATCTTTATAGGACAAATTGAGAAAATACATGAAAAACAAATTGACAGCATGAATAGTAGATTATAATTCAATCATAGTTCTAATTTGGAACTATGATGAATTTATATCTAAGCTTGTTCAAGGGATCATGTAGCTCTTGTAGGTTTGCTGTTGAATATATGATTTCTTGGTGGTCTTGTTAATGTAGTTCAAGCTGTTTGCGTTTTAGTTTTAGGGGAAGGAAAGCCATAATGTTACATAATACAAGTACGGTGCACCAAACGCAGTTTAAACCTGAGAAAATTAAAGCGCACTATACTGAATCTACGCTAATGTCACATTTTATCACAGCACTATCGATGAGCTTTCCACAGTGGGATTTATAACTAGTACGATTGTGATGACCAGTCATCTTGCCTGGCAAGACCGCAAAAATACCTTCTACTCCCCAGCACAACTTTTAAAAAATGCTCAAACGCTTTTAGGGCTGACTCAAATGACATGGCGTTTACTGCCTGATTATTTAGCATTCTATAAAGCTAGTTTTCATCCGTCTGAGATAGACCAGCAAGATTTACTCACCGAATTGAAAGGATTATTAGCTAATTAAATAGTTAAATTTATTTTTAAAAATTAATTATTTATCGATTTTTACTTTATTCAAGGATGCGAGTGTTTATATCTCAATTATCTAAATGGTGCGCTCAGCGGGACTCGAACCCACGTCGGTCGCTTAGGAGGCAACTGCTCTATCCAGTTAAGCTATAAGCGCATAATTTTATGATTATAAACAAAAAAGTGATTGCCTAAGCAATCACTTTTTGATGAATTTGATCAGATATTTAGTCTTTCGCTTTAAGATTTAAAGCTTTATATAGCACAAACATCAATACAATCCAGATTGGGATCATCAGCACAGATTCTTTGAAACCTTGTTGCCACATGATGTAAAGTACGACTGCAATGAAAACTAAGACTAAGTAGTTACTGATTGGTGACCATAACGCAGGGAAACTCGTTTTTAAATTCTTTGCCTTGACCATCGCTTTGAATTTTAAATGAGTTAGGCTGATCATCGCCCAGTTAAGCACTAGAGCACCAACCACTACATACATCAAATGACCTAAGGCATCTTCTGGAACAAAATAGTTCAACAGTACGCAACCAAAAATCAATAAAGCAGATAATAAAACAGCAGGAATCGGTACACCTTGTTTATTTACTTTAGCGAAAACTTTAGGCGCATTCCCTTGTTGTGCTAAACCGAAAAGCATACGGCTATTGGCAAACATACCGCTGTTATATACAGATAAAGCTGCTGTTAAGATAATGAAGTTAAGTAAATGAGCCGCCCAACTAATTCCCATTTGACTAAAAATCATCACAAATGGACTTTTGTCTAAACCACCTAAATCCAGTTGGTTCCAAGGCACAAGTGAAAGGAGAATCGCTAATGAGCCAACATAGAAAACCAAAATACGCACAACAACTTGATTAATTGCTTTTGGAATGGTTTTCTTTGGATCATTCGCTTCTGCCGCAGCCATACCAATCAGTTCGATTCCACCGAAAGCAAACATAATAAAGGCAAGCATGTAAAACAAACCATCAAAACCGTTTGGAAAGAATCCACCATGTGACCAAAGGTTACTAAATGAGGCTGTTGAATTCGCATCTGCTGTGAAAAGTAAAAACAAACCAAATAAAATCATAGCGACAACAGCTGTGACTTTAATGATAGCTAACCAAAACTCTGATTCACCATATAATTTAACGTTAGTTAAATTAATTGCCGTAATAATGACAAAGAAAAATAACACTGATTGCCAAGCCGCAATATGAGGCCACCAGTAGTTAATGTATTTTGCAACCGCAGTCAGTTCACTCATCGCAACAAGGATATATAGTACCCAATAATTCCAACCTGATAAGAATCCTGGAAACTTCCCCCAATATTGATAAGCAAAATGACTAAATGAACCAGCGACAGGTTCTTCGACAATCATTTCACCTAATTGGCGCATGATGAGAAAGGCAATCAAACCACCGATTGCGTAACCCAAAATAATTGATGGTCCAGCAGACTGGATGACTTGCGCAGAACCTAAAAATAAGCCCGTACCAATAGCTCCACCCATAGCAATGAGCTGGATATGGCGGTTTTTTAGTCCACGCTGAAGTTGAGAAGAATCGTTGTTCAAAGGACTGAGCTCGACAAGGAATAAGTGGAATATTCTAATAGATTGCAAAGTTTTAGCCTAGTAAAAGTACAGCTTGGCTATGACTGGAAAGTGGTTTTTAAAAGTTATTTAAAATCATATATTTGAACAAATGGTAAACTAAGTTGTGGTGGTATTTTAGACATTTAAATCAAAATTTTGTTTTTTAAACAGCAGTTGTTTATTTTCGTGCCATTGTTGAGTTATTCAACTTTACTCAATATATACGATGTGCTTTATCTATTACGTTTTGCTTTAATCGTATAGTCGTATGGCATTTCAGATGACTCTACGATAATTTAAGCTCACATTCACTTGCACCAAGAACATGATAAAAGGATGAAATTGACATGAGTTCAGTACCACAAATTAAAGTCCCTGCAACCTACATGCGTGGTGGCACGAGTAAAGGTGTCTTTTTCAATCTCAATGATTTACCTGAAGCCGCACAAGTTGCAGGAAAGGCACGTGACTTGCTCTTGCTACGAGTTATAGGAAGTCCAGATCCTTATGGTAAACAGATTGATGGTATGGGCGGTGCAACTTCAAGTACCAGTAAAACTGTGATCTTGGCAAAAAGTGCCGAGCCAGAGCACGATGTCGACTATTTATTTGGGCAAGTTTCAATTGATCAAGCTTTTGTAGATTGGAGTGGTAACTGTGGCAACTTGACAGCAGCAGTCGGTTCATTTGCGATTTCTAATGGTTTGGTCGATGCAGATCGTATTCCTGAAAATGGAATTTGTACGGTACGCATTTGGCAAAAGAATATTCAAAAAACCATTATTGCACATGTCCCAGTAACCAATGGTCAGGTTCAGGAAACAGGTGATTTTGAATTAGATGGAGTGACTTTCCCTGCAGCAGAGGTGCAAATTGAATTTTTAGACCCTGCTGATGATGGTGAAGAGGGGGGGGATATGTTCCCTACAGGAAATGTTGTTGATCAATTGGTTGTGCCTGATGTTGGAACATTCCAAGCGACATTTATTAACGCAGGTATTCCAACTATTTTCTTGAATGCTGAAGATATTGGCTATCAAGGAACAGAATTACAAGATCATATTAATGGGGATGCCGCAGCCTTAGCACGTTTTGAAAAAATTCGCGCATATGGTGCAGTTCAGATGGGCTTGATCAAAGATATTTCAGAAGCAGCAGCACGTCAGCATACACCTAAAATCGCTTTTGTTTCAGAACCTAAAAGCTATACTTCTTCAAGTGGCAAAACTGTTGAAGTAACAGATGTTGATTTATTGGTACGTGCATTGTCTATGGGTAAGCTACATCATGCCATGATGGGGACAGCAGCCGTGGCGATTGGAACGGCAGCCGCAATTCCGGGTACTTTAGTGAATTTAGCAGCAGGTGGTGGCGAGCGTGAAGCAGTTCGTTTTGGTCATCCATCAGGCACTTTACGTGTCGGTGCTCAAGCCGAGTTAATTGATGGGAAGTGGGTAGTGAAGAAAGCAATCATGAGTCGTAGTGCACGTGTATTGATGGAAGGTTGGGTACGTGTGCCGGGTGATACTTTCTAAATGCTGACTTGATCTTATTAATAAAGCCTTCGTTTGAAGGCTTTATTATTTTAAAGTTATTAAAAATACAAAAACAATTTCTCTAAATAAATAATGTTATGATGTTGTCATTCTGGCAAGTTTTTGTCGGTTGATCCTTTCATTAAAATTTCCCGAGGCAATCGTGTCATCTATTTCTCAAGTTAATGCGGATGTTCTACAACAATCTCAACAACGTATTCAACAAGATTTATTGACAGCATTGGCTGCATTTTCTATTCCTGAACCTTTAAAGTCAGCCGTTCATCATGCGGTAATGTTGGGCGGCAAGCGTGTCCGTCCTGCATTATGTTATGCAACAGCAGCTTTATTGCCAAATCATAATTTTGCAGCGGCCCGTCGTGCTGCCGTTGCGATTGAGTTAATACATTGTTATTCCTTAGCACATGATGATTTGCCATGCATGGATAATGATTTGTTACGTCGAGGTCAACCAACCTGTCATGTGGCATTTGGTGAAGATACTGCACTATTAGCGGGTGATATTTTACAGTCCATGGCATTTGAGATATTGGGCAGCCGTTTGTTTGATGAACAAGGTCAAGGTACAGATGCAGCCATTGTCTTAAAACAAATGCAGATTTTGGCGACAGCAAGCTCTAAAATGGTTTGCGGACAGGTGCTTGATTTACAAGCTGAAGGTAAACAAGTTGATCAAACTGAATTAGAAAATATTCACCGTAATAAAACGGGTGCATTGATTCAAGCCGCGATCATGATGGGTGCAGTGACTGTCTTTACTGGGACAGATCAAGCAATTCCTAAACTACGCCAATTTGGGCAAAGCATTGGTTTAGCTTTTCAGGTTCAAGATGATATTTTAGATATTACAGCAAGCACTGAAATTTTAGGTAAAACTGCGGGTAAAGACGAGCAAGTGCAAAAATCTACTTATCCTGCATTGATGGGATTGGCTCAAGCTCAGGCTTATGCTCAAACTTTACATGATCAAGCTTTTGAAGCATTAGCATATTTCGGGGATGATGCTAAAGAACTTGTTGAAATTTCTCAATTCTTGTTAGCACGCCAAAGTTGATCTAAGCCAAGACCATAAACGATAAGAAATAAAATAGGATACGGTTTTATGAAGGACGATCAATTACAACAACTTGCACTCGAGTATGGACAAGAACTTGCTTTTTCAATCCAGTCCCAACCCTTTGGACCAGATTGTGAGGTGTTTAAAATTTTTGACAAGATGTTTATGTTGATTGGTGCATATTCAGGGAAGTTGCTTGTAACCATAAAATGCAAGCCTGAGAAAAGCTTGGAATATCAAGAGCTATATCCTTCAATTTCGGCAGGTTACCATATGAATAAGAAACACTGGATATCAATTGCCAGCGGTGATGAAATTACAGCAGATTTGCTGCAAGACTTGATTAAAGATTCTTATGATTTGGTGGCAGGAAAATTGCCAGTTAAGACCCGTAAATTAATTAATCAATAAATTTTTTAAATCATGAGTTTAAGTACAGTTATACTCAACTCTTTATTCTTTCTTTTGATTTCTTTTAAAATTGATAACCCAAAAAATAAATTGGAAGATAAATAAGGTACATAAAACTTTGATCGCAATTGGATGGAAAAAATAATTTAATAGCCAACAGATTATTAAAAATATAATTTGGAAAAAGGGAATAGCTGGAAAAATGGTAACAAATGCATTTGGTTTGTCACCATTTTTCATATGAAAAGTATTACGAGACTGTATTTCTGAGGATAAAAGTTGCCCACAATAAATGAAACTTAGGATTAAACCTATAATATAAATCATGAGCTTAAAATTCTCATGTGATCAAATGTGCTACTACAAACAGTAACACATTTGAGTTATTAAAATTAATGTTTCCCCATAATTCCACGAATAGCATTAAGTACATCTGATGGGAGTACCACAGTTTTTGCATTGCTAGATTTAGATAGATCCTGCATTGCTTTCACATATTGTTCACCCAATAAATAAGCAACAGGAATTTCTTTATCACCTACAGCAGTGGTGATCATTTCAATCGCACGTTGTGAAGATTCAGCAAGGACTACCTGAGCCTCTGCATCACGACGGGAAGCTTCTAAACGACCATCCGCCTCTAAAATTGCAGCTTGTTTTTCACCATCTGCTTTCGTCACCGTTGCACGACGTTGACGTTCAGCCGCTGCTTGTGCTTCCATCGCAGCTTGCATGGTGTGAGATGGTTGAATATCTTGAATTTCAACTGTTTTAAGGGTAATGCCCCAATCTGAAATGTCATCAGAAATGGCAGCTTTTAATTTCGCCTTAATGTGGTCACGAGATGATAAAGCATCATCTAAATCCATTTCGCCGACGATCGAACGTAATGAAGTTTGCACTAGGTTTTGAATCGCCCACGTATAATTTTCAATTCCATACACAGCTTTTTCTGGAGTTGTTAGATTGATATAAGCGACTGCATTCATCACTAAAACAGCATTGTCTCGAGTAATCACTTCTTGTGATGGAATATCTAACACAATATCTTTAGTTGTAATTTTATATGCCACTTCATCGATATAAGGAATAACAAAGTTCAGACCCGGGTTTAGGGTGGTATGGTATTTACCTAGACGTTGTATAATCCATTTATACCCTTGAGGAACAATACGCACCCCTTTAAAAATAGTTATGCCAATAAAAGCTAAAAGTGCTAAGACAACAATATTACCGACAGACATTGGAAACCCTCTTTATGTTTATGAGTTGCTGTGTGGTTGAACGACTAAATCATTACCTAAAATATCAATTACTCGGACACGATCACCAACTTGTACTGGAGCTGTAGAACGGCAATTCCATTCATCAGAACCTAAAAGGGGCATGGGAAAGCGTACGACGATTTGTCCATGATCAAGTCCAGTTTTAATCACCATACCCACTTGCCCTATTGTTGATTCACGCGCTAGACCTGCTTTAGTTTTATCAATTGAAAGTGGTTTGATAAACTTGAACCAAAGAATCGTACATAAAATGGATAAAATTCCCCATGTGACCACTTGGGTGGTAAAGCCCATCATTGGGAAAAGCCATAGTAAAATGCAGACCATAATTGCGGCTACGCCAAACCATAACGCAGCAAAAGCGGTCAAAATCAACTCTGAAAGGATCAGCAAAATTCCTAATACAAACCAGTGCCAAGGTTCAACTACAAACTCCATAGATTTGCTCGCATCATTAAACTGAGTTAGGTGAAAAAACATTCACTTTGGCACTGTAGCAGATCATTATGTTTATGAATATAAAAAGATTGTTTTTTTAGATATTGGGGCTGATGATTATTATAAAATAGCAGCAGCCCCTGAAGATAATGATTAGAATTTAGCTTTTGGTGCAGGTTTAAATGCAGCAGGAGATTTCTTAAATGTTGCAATTGCATTTTGGATTGATGTAATTTTCGCTTGAGCCGATTTTTCGCCTTCTAAAATTGCTTGATTACTCGATTTCAGATCAAGTACACCCAAATGACCGACTTTCGGTTGAATTACAACATTTGCTTGGCTCAATTCTTCATTAATACTTTGTTGCCCCATAATATTAATGGTCTGATCCAATAAACCCCACATACTTAATGGTTTATCACCTGTTGGACGTGCAGATATATCGACTGCAATCACAATATCAGCACCCATATCTTTGGCAGTTTTCACAGGAATAGGACTGACTAAACCACCATCTACATACTTGGTATTACCAATCACAGCTGGAACAAAGACGTTGGGAATACTGCAAGAGGCTCGTACGGCTTGACCTGCATTTCCTTTAATAAACTCAGCTTTTTTACCATTGTCTAAACGAGTTGCAACCGCCGCAAAGCGAATTGGAAATTTTTCAATTGGTTTGTTACCAACTTGCGTATTGACATAGTTTTGCAGTTTTTGCCCAAGGATAATGCCTTGGCTATTGATGGTAAGATCACGCAAATCAGATTCTTGAAGTTTTAATGCGAGATTTTGCATTTGATAAGGGGTTTGCCCACTTGCATAAATACTTCCAACAAAGCTACCTGCACTTGTTCCAGTGACAATCTTAGCTTTAATACCATGAGATTCTAAAACTTTAATGACACCAATATGCGCAAAGCCTTTTGCACCACCTCCACCTAAAGCCAAAGCGATAACAGGTTCACGAGCTTTAATCGAAGTCGTAGGGGGAGCATTTTTTACAGTTTGATCACAACCAAATAAAGCTAAGCTGAATAAAGCCAAGCAAGACAGTCGAGCAATTTTCATATGAAGTGGAGATAAAATAGACAAAAAGATGGGCACATCAGAGCAGATTTACCCCTAATTTTCTAGTCCTTTTTCACTAGTTTTTGTAATGGTTCTGCCAGCCAAGCAGGATTCTTTGGAGAAAAATGACCAACATAACGCTGCATAATCTGTTCAAGGTCATTTTGATAGTGACCTGTTGGTGTAAATGCTCCTAAGCTGTAAATGGTTTTGTGATCATAATCGAAAGCAAACATCACAATGGGTATTGCTGCTGCATGAGCTATATGATAAAAGCCACTTTTTATTTTTTCAGCTTTTTTTCGTGTTCCCTCGGGCGCCATGCCAACCCAAATTTTGTCATATTTGTGAATAGTCGCGACCACTTGTTCAGTCAGACCATTGGTACTATCACGGTGAACAGGAATGAGTCCTGCCCAATCTAAAATTGACTTAAAAGGTGGTTTAAATAAAGTATCTTTTCCCAAAACTGTAATTTTTAAACCGAGCCCTCCAATTGCCAAGAAACCATACCAACCATCAATATTTGAAGTGTGTGGAGAAATAATAGCAACTGCTTTGGGTAAGTTTGGAATTTCTCCAACCACAGTCCAACCTTGTCCTAAAAACAGTTTTCTACACAAAGTACGACTGAAAGCCGTTCCACGTTGCGGAACTAACGGAGGTAAGTCAGGAAAATATTGTGGCATAAATCTGTAAATACGATGACAACTACAACTTATGTTAAACGCTCATGAGTGGTCTAGCATTGGCAAAAACTAAGATTTTATTGCCAGATCAATGAAAGGATTGGATACTTGAGTTCTCTCTTTTGTTACTCTGGAAAACTGTAAATGCTTAATCTTCGACAGATTTACATTTTATTGTTTTCTTTATATTGGGCACAGGGATTACCTGTAGGTTTCATGACCCATGCCTTACCCGTAATTTTAAGGGCACAAGGTGTCTCTTTAGCACACATCGGTGGTTTTGGTTTACTGATGCTGCCTTGGTCGATCAAAATCTTTTGGGCAACCTATGTTGACCGTTTTGCACTCTCTCGTTTAGGGCATTACCGTAGCTGGATTATTCCAACGCAATTATCCAGTGTTTTTATTTTGGTTATTTTGTCATTTTTCCCTATTCAAGCACTTGATCAACCCAGTTATTTATTTATTTTCTTTGTCTTACTTTTTTTGATGAATTTTACTGGTGCGACACAAGATATTGCCACAGATGCTTTAGCTGTCAATTTACTCAAACAGGATCAACAGCATTGGGGTAATACTTTTCAAGTGATTGGTTCACGCTTAGGATTTATTGTTGGTGGTGGAGCAGTGCTTTGGTGTTTAGATTGGTTAAATTGGCAAAAGACATTTCTTATTTTAGCCATGTTGGTCTTTTTGAATACCCTACCTATTTTGTTTTATCGAGAGCCTAGGCATGATTTTACAAATAGCGCGCAGACAACTTCTTCGATTTCATTTAGCCAATCAATTAAAAAATATCTTACGTATTTTACATCTTCTCAAGAGTTAAAAACGTGGTTGATGGTCTTATTGAGTTTTAAAGTTGCTGATGGTTTGGCAGGACCAGTATTAAAACCTTTGATGGTAGATATGGGTCTAAATTACACCCAAATAGGTGTTTTTATCACCATATTTGGTGCTATGGCAGCGCTGGTGGGAGCAGGTGTTGCAGGGCTTTTATTGAAACATTTTTCCAGAATACAATGCTTAATTACTTTCTCAATTCTGAAGATTATCAGTTTAGTTGCTTATACGGGCATTGCTTATGGCTATGAAACTAATCAGCAGATTACGCCATTTTGGTTATATATCGTCAATGCATTTGAGGATGCTTGTTCAGCAATGTTATTAGTGGTCATCTTAACTTTGATTATGCAGTACAGTCGCAAAGCATTTGCAGGTACAGATTTTACTTTTCAGGTATCGATTATGGCTACGATGAGTGGTTTACTCTACTTAGGAAGTGGAATTTTGGCTGATGCGATTGGGTATTATCGTTACTTATGTTTGATTTGTATGGTTGCTATTTTGTGTCTATTCCCGATGTTCTATTGGAAAGAAAATACAAGATGAAAACAAATTTTTATTACAAATTTCTTTTAATATTTCTTAATTTTGAAATATAAAGGATAGTTTTTATATTGCTTCATTCGCAAAGTTTATTGTTTTAACTCAAAGTCTCGTGATTGCGTATAAGTATTTCTTATAGAATAGTGTTTTTAATAATATTATTTAATTTATTGAAATTTATTAATAAAAAACCATTTTTTATAAAATTCATAAAATGTAATTGATGTGTGTAAAAATTAAACTTTAGTCGAAAATAGAATAAATAAATAAGATTTTAATCGTTTTGTCATATAAAGTTAATGTGTAGGATTTGTTACAAATTTAGCTAGGATGTAAACAATGAAAATCAAAATTGTAACAGCAGCAGTGCTTGGTTTAATCGCAACTTCAACATTCGCAGCACCAACAATCTATGGTGAGATTGATGCCAGTGTTGATTATTTACCAGAAAAAAATGCAACGATTGGAAATAAAGATGTTTGGGAAATTAGCTCAAATAGTTCGTTCATTGGGATTAAAGGCGATGAAAAACTCACTGATCGTTTAAGCGCTGTATATGCTGCAGAATGGGGTTTAAGTGCTGATGGCGATACCACTGATTGGAGCCAACGTAACCGTTTTATTGGTTTAAAAGACAGCCAATTAGGTACAGTTAAGATTGGTAAGCATGATACGCCTGTAAAGCAATTATCAAGTGTCGTTGATACATTCAATAACTATGTAGGGAATAAAGCTGATATTGGTGGTATTTTCACTGGCGAAAACCGTATTGATAATACGGTGATTTATGAATCTCCAGCCGTTAAATTACTACATGGTGCATTTAAATTTAACGCATTACTTGCTACGGGTGAATCATCTGGCATCAAAGCGACAAGTGGTGGTGCTAAAGTTGCTGGTCGTGGCTTAGGTGATGCATGGTCTGCATCTGTTACTTATGAAAATCCATTATTAGTAGCGGGTATTGGTTATGACAAAGCAATTCCAAGTAACTTCTTAGGGCGTGGCTTTTTAAATGCTGCTGAACCAAAATTAGGCACAGCTCCTGCTGCAGCTGCAACATTAGCTGCAGCGAATACTGTACGTGCAATTGGTCGTTTAAGTCCTGTTGAAGGCTTAGCATTAAAAGCACTTTTCCAAACATCTGAAGTTGAAAAGTCTGATGGAAATGGTAACGGTGCATCAACAGATAATATCGATGATGCTCAAGGTTGGTTAATTGGTGCTGAATATAATATTCCGCAAGCAAAAAATTGGACGGTGAAAGGTCAATATAGCCAAAATGATACGAGTTTTAAAAACAACACGGCAGATTTTAAAGCCAAACAAGTGATTGCTGGTGCTGACTATGCATTTAGCAAACAAGTTAAAACATACGGTTACGCAGGTTATCTAACGCTTGAACAAGCGGACAAAAAAGATAAGCAACCTGTAGCAGGATTAGGTTTAGAATTTAAATTCTAATATCTTGTATCTAAAAACACCCCCTAAGTTTTACTTAGGGGGTGTTTTTTTATTTCTATTTTATTATGTTGTAATATAATCATTTAACTGAATAAAATGATTTTCGATAATAAAACTAAGATAAATTTTAGATGGAAAGTAAATGGAATTCATTGTTTTAAAATGAATTATTTTGAAATATACTTTGATGTCTAGATATAGATCCATTGTTTTGTTAACTCTCAATTATTTAGTTTAAGTCATTTTTAAGTTTTTATTCTTATCTTAAGCAAGTTAAGAAATCTATTTTCAGACTGTGAAGATCATGTTCCTACAGAAACTCAAGACCAAATCGATATCCTTGTTTGCATTTAATCTATTGCTTGCAATATGGTTAGGTATTTTTCTTAACTTTGCTTTTTATGAAAAAATCCAATCGCTTACGCCCTATACTGGGATAAAAGCGGGAATGTTTGTCGCAGCATCCGTTATAGTCGTTGTTGCAGCTTATCATTTTATTTTTCAGCTTTTTAACTGGAAATGGACAGCAAAACCAATAGCGATTGTTTTAGTTTTTATTGGTGGCTTTGCTTCATATGCTGTGAATACGCTTGGTGTTTTAATTACATCAGAGCAAGTGCAAAATTTAATGCAAACTGATGTTGCTGAAGCACGTGATACATGGTCTTGGCATTTAGTTGTATGGACATTAGGAATGACAGTACTTCCCATCATTGCAATTTTGATGGTGAAGTTAAAGCCTGAACCAATGCTGCGTCAAATTGTAAAAAAAGTGATTGCTTCAATTGTTTCATTGGCTTTGGTTGGTGGATTATTGTTTGTTTTTTACGTTGATTTTGCAGCGATATTCCGTGAACACCGTGATTTGAAGGGAATGATCTCACCGCAAAATATGATTGCTTCATTTGCTTCATATTATAAGAAGAAAGCACCTAAAGAAAATTTACCGTTAGTGACTTATGGTGAAGATGCTTCAATGCAGAAAGCGAATGTTGCTGCTTTACCTAAATTGATGGTTTTAGTGGTGGGTGAGACGGCACGTGCAGAAAACTTTTCTTTGAATGGTTACGCTAAGAATACCAATCCGAAGCTTGCGAAACAGGATTTAATTAATTTTGCTCAAGTGAGTTCTTGTGGTACAGCGACAGCTGTTTCCGTACCATGCATGTTCTCAGGTATGCCACGTAAAGAATATGATGAACGACTTGCAAGCCATCGTGAAGGTCTACTGGATATTGCAAAACGTGCAGGTTATCAAGTGACATGGATTGATAATAATTCTGGTTGTAAGGGAACTTGTGATCGAGTTGAGCAATTTAAGATTCCAGAGCCAATTCAAAAGAAATGGTGTAAAGATGAAGAGTGTTTTGATGATATTTTAATTGATAGCCTGAAAGCTTATCTTGCAACAATTCCTAAAGATGATACGCGTCCACGCTTAGTGGTACTACATCAAATGGGTAGTCATGGTCCAGCCTATTACAAACGTATTCCAGCAGAATTTAAAGTTTTTAAACCAACCTGTGATACCAATGCGATTCAAGGTTGTTCGCGTGATTCACTTGTGAATAGTTATGATAATACCTTGCTTTATACGGATTATGTTTTGGACTCATTGATTGAAACGTTAAAAGGTCAAACACAGCACAAAGCAGGCTTGTGGTATTTATCGGATCACGGTGAATCAACAGGTGAAAGTGGCATGTATTTACATGGAGCGCCATATGCAATTGCCCCGACTCAACAAACCCATGTTCCAATGTTTATGTGGTTCTCTGATCTTTGGAAAAAACAAGCTCCAGAACAAATGAAATGTTTAGCGAAGCAAAATAAGAGTGAATTGAGTCAAGACAATTTGTTTCCAACGATGTTAAGTTTACTTGATGTCAAAACTAAGGTGATTGACCCTAAAAATGACATGTTAGCGACATGTTCTAACCCATAAGGTGAGATAAAGTCATGACCAAAATCTTGATGATCGAAGATGATTTTATGATTGCAGAGTCAACATTGACTCTGTTGCGCTACCATCAATTCGAGGTAGAGTGGGTCAATAATGGCGTAGATGGGCTATCCTTATTAGCAAAGCATCATTTTGATTTGGTTTTGCTTGATTTGGGTTTGCCTATGATGGATGGTATGCAGGTATTGAGACAAATCCGTCAGCGTAGTGCACTTCCAGTATTAATCATTTCAGCCAGAGATCAACTGCAAAACCGTGTCGATGGATTGAATCAAGGTGCGGATGATTACCTAATTAAACCTTATGAGTTCGATGAATTATTGGCACGAATTAATGCATTATTACGTCGAGGTCATGCAGAAACAGCACAACTTAAAAATCAATCGCAGTTATTGAAAAATGGTGATTTGGTTCTTGATGTCGAGCAGCATTTGGCGACCTTCAAAGGACAACAGATTGAGTTATCAAACCGTGAATGGGCAATTTTAATTCCGCTTGTAAGCCATCCAAATAAAATCTTCTCCAAAGCAAATCTTGAAGATAAGCTTTATGATTTTGATAGTGAGGTGACCAGTAATACCATAGAGGTTTATGTACATCACTTACGTGCAAAACTAGGTAAAGATTTTATTCGAACTATCCGTGGTTTGGGTTACCGACTAGGACAATCATAAATATTTATGAAAATATCTAAGCAATACTCACTGAAAAAAAGACTGATTTGGGGAACCTCGGTCTTTAGTTTGCTGCTTGGATGTTTATTAATTTTTACAGCTTATAAAACAGCTTTACATGAAGTTGATGAGATTCTTGATACACAAATGCAATATATGGCTGAGCGTTCGACTGCTCAGCCATTAACAACTGTTGTGAGTAAAGTTGAATTGCATCGCACATATCACGAAGAAGATTTGCTGGTTGATATTTGGGCTTATAAAGATCAAAGTCATTTATGGCATCAAACACACTTACTCATTCCGCCTGTAAAACAAGCGGGTTTTTATAGCCAAGAAACGCCACAAGGCAAATGGCGTGTCTATGTCATTCCTTTAAAAGACTATCAAATACAAGTTAGTCAGCAGGAAGATGTTCGCCAATCATTTGCTTGGGAATTGGCAGGGAGTATGTTTGTTCCCTATATTATTTTATTGCCTTTTGCAATTTTGGTTTTAGCTTTTATCATTCGTTTGAGTTTAAAACCTCTCGACGATTTCAAAACAGAATTAAGGCGACGTGATTCAGATGGTTTAGCGCCCATTGATGGCAATGATTATCCTCAAGAGTTGATCCCCACTATTGAGGAGATGAATCATTTATTTGAACGAATTCAACATGCTCAAACCGAACAAAAGCAGTTTATAGCAGATGCTGCACATGAATTACGAACACCCGTCACTGCACTCAATTTACAGACCAAGATTCTGATTAGTCAATTTCCTGAACATGAAGCATTGCAAAATTTGAGTAAAGGCTTGGCACGTATTCAGCATTTGGTGACGCAGCTTTTAGCTTTAGCAAAACAAGATGTTGGATTAAGTTTAATCGAACCAAATACTCACTTTCGTTTGAATGATGTCGCACTCAATTGTGTCGAACAGCTTGTTAATCTTGCAATGCAAAAAGAAATTGACTTAGGTTTTGAACGTAACGATTTGATTGAAATGCAAAGTCTTGAATCAACTGTTCATTCAATTATTTTTAATCTGATTGATAACGCGATTAAGTACACGCCAGATCAAGGTATTATTAATATTTCGGTTTACAGTGACAGTGACGATTTTGCTTGTATTCAAATCGAAGATAGCGGTGTCGGTATTGATGCTGAACAATACGATAAAGTTCTAAAACGTTTTTATCGAGTGCACCATCATTTAGAAGTGGGCAGTGGTCTAGGACTTTCAATTGTCGATAAAGCCACGCAGCGACTGGGTGGAAGCCTAGTTTTATCTCGAAGTCTTGATTTAGGTGGTTTATCAGTTTTGGTTCGCTTACCTAAAAAGCTTTAAGTTTAGCTATCGTTGATTTGATTGATTGAATTATCAAATGAGTTAAGTGATTGTTTTAGAATGCTCTTTTAAGCAACGTAAAAACAAAACACATTTCTGAATACGTTTGCCATCATTACCCACTTTGCTAATATTAAAATTCAGAACCCATTTTAAGCGTTTTCCAACTTTACATATATCACTATAAACTTGCGGTTCAGCAAGGAGGGCTTGATAAAGAATTTGACTAGCATCGGATAATTGTTCAAATTCGAAATGATAGGCTGTAGAAAAAATAAATAGCAACCAGTCGCGAACAAAACAATCATGTAGACTCAGGACTTCATGCGGGTCAGTTTCAAAATCAATAAAACTAAATCGGTTATTTTGATCGACGAGAATGTTGCGAGCGAATGCTTCGCTTAAATAGCCTTGTTTAGAATGAATATACTGAATGGCTTGAATTGATTGGCTAAATAATAAGGATTTTGAATCAATATCTTTTTGGCAAGCCAATGCTTGATCCAGTTGTGAGACGCTACTTTGATGTTGTGATCCGATGTCTTCAAGCAAAATTCCTTTTTTTGAAACTGCAAGGACATTCGATGTAGAAACACCTAAAGATTTGAGTGTTTGAATCCGATGGTATTCACATTGAATTGCAGCAGAACCACCTTGATTAGGAACAGGAGTAATTGCACCTAAATTAAATATTTTTGCTAACCACTTCAATGGGGTGTACAGCCATAAACCGTGACGTTCAGATGCTTTCTTTAACCATACTTTTTGAGAACCTAGATCGTAGGCTTGAATAGAAGATTGTTGCTTAGTTAAAGTAGTTTCTAAGAAATTTTGAAAGTCATCCATCAGCAGCAAACTGTACCTAAGTGAATATCATGATCATGCATGAAGCCATGCGAGTAGGGCATCACTTTACCATATCAGGACTCATTTGCGTTACAGAATTAGCTGCTGCATGAGCTAAATGACGTTTATAGGTGATCATATAAATCACAACATTGATAGCAAAGCAAATCCAAGCTGTCCATAAATTATGACTAAGGAAATGTGCACCACGCATCATTTGTGCCCAGCCCATTGCGAAGCCAAGTAATACACCTGCAAATAAATAAAACCAAGCTCTTTTACGCTGATCGAGGCGGTAAAGAAAATAGCCTGTAACTAAGCCAAAACCTGTACTAGCATGACCACCTGGAAAACAATGTCCAGCGGTTGCTGAAAAATCCCAAATAAAACCTGTGACAGTCTTATGGGTCATATCCCATGGGCAAGCATGAGCAGCTTGTGCTTTCATTAGACCAATAATGCATGTACATAACATACTGACCCAAAACATATAGCCATACTGCCAACGTTTCGCTTTGAATTTTTCTATTTTAAAAGAAGCGATCCACAGTAAGAAAAAGCTTACATAGACAATAGTTAAAACTTTTTTGACATAAGTATGATTAAGCTTTGCAAGATACCAATCGCCTTTCAAAGCAAAATCGCCAAAAGTTCCTACCCATGGTTGAATCAAATATAGATCTATTGCTCCGCCGACTGGAAACACGAATAAGAGGATAAAAAAACTCACAAATAATAAGAAACTTGCGATTAAGAAAAAACGTGTTTTTAAAATCATAGAGCATGCAATTCGACAGAATGATAGTTTTGTTATTTAATAATTTGAAACTTAATTGCCTCTTAAAATGTTCATAAAAAAAGCGGCTGAATAGCCGCTTTAAAAAATTATTTTTAGAACATTGATTCTTCTGAATTTGCTGAAATTTTATGAATTGAAAGATCTGCACCACGATATTCATCTTCTTGAGAAAGGCGAATTCCCATCGTAACTTTCAATATGCCATAAACGGTGAAACCACCAGCAAGCGCAATCACAATGCCTAAAACTGTTCCAATGATTTGAGAAATGATAGAGACACCTCCTAAACCACCTAATGCTTGTAGACCAAATATGCCTGCCGCAATCCCACCAAATGCACCAC
Organism: Acinetobacter sp. 5862; assembly: GCF_024494585.1. Taxonomy (NCBI): domain Bacteria; kingdom Pseudomonadati; phylum Pseudomonadota; class Gammaproteobacteria; order Moraxellales; family Moraxellaceae; genus Acinetobacter; species Acinetobacter sp. 5862. The sequence continues at coordinate 2,872 of NZ_JANHGP010000043.1, read as the reverse complement.
ATACACCATGTAAAGGCCATACACCCAAAACATCATCTACTTTAAGTTTATTTTGTGTATAAGTGAATAAATACACAAACAAAGCACCCGCAGCACCACCAATTACAAGTGCACCAATTGGGTGCACAATATCGGAGCCTGCACAGATTGCGACCAAACCTGCGAGAGGGCCATTATGTAAGAAACCAGGGTCATCTTTACCCATGAAGTTTGCTGACAATGTACCACCAACCATTGCCATAAGAGAGTTAATCGCAACCAACCCTGAAATAGCATCAACGCGTTGTGCGCTCATGACATTAAAGCCAAACCAACCGACAATTAAAATCCATGAGCCTAAAGCAAGAAATGGGATCGATGAAGGTGGATGTGCACTCACACGACCATCATGCTTATAACGACCATGACGCGCGCCAAGTAAAATCACTGCTGCTAATGCAATCCAACCGCCCATAGCATGCACAACGACTGAGCCTGCAAAGTCATGGAAGCTTGCGCCAAAAGAGCTTTCTAACCATTTTTGAAAGCCGTAGTTACCATTCCAAATCATGCCTTCGAAGAAAGGATAGATTAAAGCAATCAGAATTAAAGTGGCGATTGCTTGTGAACGCATTTTGGCGCGTTCTGCGATGCCGCCAGAAATAATTGCTGGAATCGCTGCTGCGAAGGTGAGTAAGAAAAAGCAACGCATTAGGTTATACCCATGGTCAGCCGCTAAAGTGCTTCCTGCATGGAAAAAGTTTTGTCCGTATGCAATCCAGTAACCGACAAAGAAATAAGCGATTGCTGAAATCGCAAAATCGGTCAGAATTTTACTGAGCGCATTAACTTGGTTTTTGTGGCGGACTGTACCAAGCTCAAGAAATGCAAAACCTGCATGCATTGCCAATACGAGTACTGCACCAAGCAGTAAGAAAAATAGATCTACGTTTTGCATAGTGGTGCTCAAAAAAAGTGCTAAATTTAATTTCGATGCAAACATTTGATTCGTTTTTTGCACCAAAATAGATTTAGTAAATCTAAAAACTTAAGCTGTCGTTGAACAACTCAATTTGATAAAAAATATAATGCAAAAAACGCACCAATTTAGAAAGTAAATTGTAATTTTGGTGAAAAGTGGTGCATTTTGCTTAAAAATAGCACCATTTATTATACTTTGAGAACTAAATTTTTAAATATGAATGCGTTATTGCAACCGAAAATTACAGCTTAAGCTTGAGTAATAGAACTTGAGTCTATTCTCATCGGATTTAGTATTTTTCCAAGTACATTCGTTACTTTGACTTAATAATTCATAAAAGATCTTTGATATATTGCTGAGTTTAAAAAGTGATTTGCTATTAGGATGCAAATGAATATATTTCGCATAGATTCCTTTCGTAATCGACTACTGGTCCTGTTCGCAGGGATGTCTTTTATGTTTGGACTATGTATTACTTTATATATTGGTAAGACTGCTTCGGCGCAAATGAGTCAAACCAGCGGTCAGACCTTATATATTGCAGCGAAAAGTATCAGCAATACCTTGGCAAACTCGCTTACAGAACGTGAGCGAGAAATGGTGTTATTAAGCCAATCTCCATTTTTTGCTGAAGCTGATTTTCATAACCCGCGAGTACAGCAACAACTTGAGCAAGTCAAAAAAGTCTTATAAATATTATGCTTGGTTAGGGATTGCCAATACTCAGGGGCAAGTGGTCGTTGCAGCTAATCATTTACTAGAAGGGGCAGATGTTTCAGAACGCCCGTGGTTTATTCATGGTGTAAATCAAGTCTATCTAGGCGATGTACATAAAGCTGTTTTACTGGCCAAGAAAATTAAAGCGATTAATCCTAATGAACCATTACGTTTTATTGATTTCGCTACGCCAATTTATGATCCATCGACACAGAAAATTAAAGGCGTTTTGGCTGCACATGCAGATTGGAGTTGGGCGAGTCATGTATTAAGCAGTTCATTGTCAGAAAATGCTGCACAACGAGGTATTGAGGTATTTATTGTCAATCAGCATGGTGAAATTCTATATCCCTTTAAAAGCATTGGACAAGTTCAGCCTCCTGCATTTCAGGCAAATCGTGGACATCATTTTTTGCATAATTGGAATGAAAAACAACAGTATTTAACTACAGATGTCCCTGTGCTTTCGCAAACTAAGAGCAATTTAGGTTGGCACGTGATTATTCGTCAGCCTATTTCGATTGCTTTAGCAGAAGTGAAATCACTGCAACATAAAATATTAGCTTTGGGCTTTATTTTGTCATTATTGCTGTTGCTACTTACTTATAAATTGGCGAATAAGTTCAGCCGTCCGATTGAATTATTAGCAGATTCAGCGCATGCAGTAGAAAAAGGGCAAGAAGATATTCAATTTGAAGCTCAAACCAGTATTCGTGAAATTCAAGGCTTATCTCAATCGTTGCAAAGCATGACCAATACCTTGCTTACTCAGAAGCATCAACTTCAAGATGCCAATGCCACACTTGAGCAAAAAGTTGCAGAACGTACGCACGAACTACAAGTTGCCAATGTCGAGTTAGCTCATATTGCGCGTTATGACGCACTCACGGGCTTACATAATCGCCGTGCTTTCAATGATTATTTATCCTATCTATTTAGTCAAATGTCGCGTACACAACAGATTTATGCAGTGCTATTAATGGATATCGATTTCTTTAAAAAGGTGAATGATACCTTTGGACATGAAACAGGTGATCAGGTATTGCAGCGTGTTGCAGAAATTCTTCCAACTGCTTTACGGATTACTGATTTCGTCGCACGTTTGGGCGGGGAAGAATGATGTGTGCTTAAAAAACAGGAGGGTTTAACTTGGTAAACTATACATACTCATTAGGAGTTTACCATGAGCAAGAA